>JBGCFB010000033.1:0-7560 GCA_045106685.1 Bacteroidia bacterium
CCAAACCATTCGTTGAGGCTTTCGTTTGCGGATTGAGAATTTGGAATCATTTTATTCTAGCTTTTGGCGATTGGCTAATAACGTGAATAGAGACATAATTTCACAACTCAATAACAAGTGAGGATCAAGCAAACATAGCCATCTGAGTAATTGCTGCTAAATTGCTGATTCTTTAATAACCGTACTGCTATATTGACTTGATACTTGCTATTCGATACTCGCTACTCTCGTAATTTTTTAAACATGCGAGAGTAGCGAGTATCAAGGATCAAGTAGCGAGCATTCGGGAAAGGAAAACCCAAAAGCTATAACATGCAATTTACACCACTTGAGGAATGGGACATGGGCCTGAAGGCTCCTTTATTTATAGGCGGGCCATGTAGTGCGGAGTCTCCTGAGCAAATGGATGAAACCCTTGCTGGCGTTGCAAACTTGCCCGTTCAGGTTTTCCGTGCCGGAATCTGGAAACCGCGGACCCGACCGAATGCTTTTGAAGGCGTTGGAAAAAAAGGGCTTCCCTGGCTTAAGGAAAACGGCCAAAAGCATAACCGCCCTGTTACGGCAGAAGTAGCTAATGCCAGACACGTCGAAGAAGCACTTCGTCACGGCATCGATATACTCTGGATTGGCGCACGCACTACAGTCAACCCTTTCGCAGTACAAGCCATCGCAGACGCGCTTGAGGGAGTCGATGTTCCCGTCATGGTCAAGAATCCGGTCAACCCCGACCTTGCCTTGTGGATTGGCGCGATCGAACGGCTATTTCATAAAGGCATTCACAAAATAGCGGCCATCCATCGGGGCTTTTCCTCCTATGCTCCATCAAAATATCGCAATAATCCTCGCTGGGAAATTCCTATCGAACTGCGACGCAGGCATCCCGACCTTCCGATCATTTGTGATCCGAGTCATATATGTGGCAGGCGCGACCTCCTTGCTGCTGTTTCGCAGAAGGCGATGGACCTCGACTTCGACGGCCTGATGATCGAGTCGCATTGCAATCCCGATGTGGCGCTAAGCGATGCCAAGCAGCAAATTACGCCAGCCGTACTGGGCACGCTACTCGCCAATCTGGTTATGCGTACGCCTGAAGGCGACAATCCAGCAAGCATGACTCAGCTCGAACAACTCCGAGAGATGATCGATGAACTGGATCATGAGCTTCTTGAAGTTTTGGGAAAACGCATGAGCTTATCCCAGGAGATCGGTGCTTTCAAGCGCCAGAACAATGTGTCCATCCTCCAGACGATGCGCTGGAACGAGATTTTCAATCAGCGCATGGAAAATGGCACAAACCAGGGTCTGGGAGAAGACTTCATGCTTACCTTTATCCAGGCACTCCACAAAGAATCGATTCGCCGTCAGGCAATGATTATGAATCCGGATGAGCGAAGTAATGAATAATGGGCAATGAACAATGGATAATTAGTCATTTATCATTGAATCAAATTCTCATTAAGTCGACAAGATGAACATTAAAGAAAATTTACAGGATTACTTACGAACCGGCTCGTTTAAGTCAGTTCAAATTGGAGAACAAAAAGCGACAATCATTGAGCGCTTGGGTCCAACAGCATGGAGTATACAAGTTAGTAAACAAGACAATAGAATTTCTGTGTTGAAATATGGAATTACTGAATTCTATTTTAGTGAAGAAAGTGGCTATACCATTTTAGAAGGCATCATGCTTCAACCTGTTGTATTTCCAGCTCAAGACTTAAACTTCAAGTTAGATGCGGAATGGTTGACAGAAGACCTTTTATATAAAAATGTTAAAGAGCAGTTGGATGCTTTTGAAATTGATTTTGTTGAAAAAGAAGACCTTTACAAAAACAACGTTATCGAAACCATTGGAGGAGTTAGCTTCCTTTTTTATGACGACGATCACCTTTCTATAAATGAATGGGGTTTGTGCAAGATTGTCAATTGGAAGCATTGATTTTTTTCTAAAAACGTTGCCCCACCCAACCGCTAAGATGGATCATTATTCATTTATACAAATTCTCACTAAGCTTGTCACATGACTAATGATCAATGACCACATGAATAATGGCAGCAATGAAACGCTATATCGCTGAGTTGATCGGAACATTCGCCCTTGTGTTTTGCGGCACAGGTGCGATCATCATCAATGATGTAAGTGGCGGCACCGTGACGCATCCAGGTGTGGCGATCACTTTCGGTCTGATCGTAATGGCCATGATATATGCTTTTGGAAGCACTTCAGGAGCGCATATCAATCCTGCGGTTTCGATTGCTTTTTCACTTACAGGAATTTTTAAATTGAGCGAAGTTGTGCCATATATAGTCGCGCAACTCATGGGTGCGATTCTCGCCTCTGCCCTACTCGCCTACCTATTTCCGACTCATGAAGGCCTTGGCGCCACACTTCCGGCGGGTTCCTGGCAACAAAGCTTTATATTGGAACTTTTGCTCACCTACTTTCTCATGCTCGTGATCGTAAGTGTCAGCCAAAACACGCCTATTGCAGTGTTTACAGGACTCGCTGTAGGCGGAACTGTGCTGCTTGAAGCGATGTTTGCCGGACCGATCACGGGAGCTTCTATGAACCCTGCCCGATCCATTGGGCCGGCGCTGGTTTCGGGTAATATGGATGTACTTTGGTTATATATTCTGGCTCCTATTATCGGTGCAGTACTGGCGAGTTTGACGTGGATATTTTTGATACAAAAAGAAGATGAATAAAGAAGAAGCTCAATTCCACGCAGTTGGAGAAAATATACCAGAGGCAGCCAAAGGGCAGCTTTTTGGAAAGCCTTGCTATAAACTGAATGGAAAAGCGTTTTGCTGTTTTTTCAAAAATGAAATGGTCTTTAAGCTTACAGGAGAAGACCATCAGGAAGCATTGAGCTTTGATGGCGCTCAATTATTCGATCCTTCCGGCAAAGGCCGTCCCATGAAAGAATGGGTCCAGTTACCTTATGATTACCAGGAACATTGGACGAGATTTGCAGAATCTGCGGCAGAATATTTGACACAAAAAAACAAATAACATGATGTCCTATACATCGTTGATGTACCTCCATTTGGTGACAGTCATTCCGTGTTTTTTCATTGGAGGGATTTTATTATTGATCAAAAAGGGAACGCCGTTTCACAAAATTGCTGGCAGGGTCTACATGATTCTCATGCTTTTCACAGCTACTGTGACGCTATTTATGCCGGCGCATGTTGGCCCGCAACTATTCAACCACTTTGGTTGGATTCACAGCTTTAGCTTTCTGACGATATTCTCAGTACCCAGAGCATACTTTGCGATTAGGCGCGGCGATGTCACGGGTCATAAACGCAGCATGATCTCATTATATATTGGCGCTATTCTCATCGCTGGCGGCTTCACCTTCGTTCCTGGCCGGTACATGCATACGCTGTTTTTTGGGTAAAACGAATGACCTTTCCTTGCCCCAGACCTTAAAAGGTCGGGCAATAATGATAGAAGACTAAGGACTAAAGTCCAAGGCTTTATTTCACGAGGCTTCAGCACCTAATACTTTTCATTATTGCTGGGGACTTTAGTCATCAGTAAACCATTCCCAAAACCCGGAGTCTAAGTCCCACACACACGTTTGGCTTACTCCTCTATGACTTTTTCACAACTCTACACCACACACAAAAACATGGTGTACAATCTCGCGCTGCATTACACGCAGAATGTGGAGGATGCTGAAGAAGTAACGCAGGATGTGTTTGTGGCTGCTCACGCCAAAATGGCTTCTTTCAGGAAGGAATCGGCGATCAAGACCTGGCTATATCGCATTACGATCAACAAGTCGCTCGACTTTCTAAAAGCGAAAAACCGCAAAAAGAGGTTCAGCTTTTTGAATGCCCGTCGCCTGGATGCAGACCAGGGTCTCGATTTGCCGCACTTCGATCATCCGGGTGTCCAACTTGAACAAAAGGAAGCTACAGCCGCCATCTTTGCTGCAATTAACAAGCTTCCGCCCAACCAAAAAACCGTGCTCATTCTGCTTAAAATTGAGCATCTTAGCCAAGCTGAAGCCGCAAAGGTCATGGAGTCGAGCACCAAGGCTGTTGAATCTCTTTTTCAAAGGGCTAAACAAAACTTAAAAAAAATAATGGCCTCGAGCGAAGGATTCTAAAGAAGACATCGTCCAATAGGGCAGATATTATGGAAAAAGTATTCGACATACTCAATAGCATCCAACCGGTCGATGCGCCTGACCACCTGTATGATCAGGTGATGGGACGGGTAAATCAATCCAGGCTCGTGCCTATGGGTTGGATAGGTCTGGCAGCAGCATTGTGCTTTCTGCTTATCTCTGTAGATGTTTATTGCCTGATGATTGAGCCTTTTCAAAGCGTTCAGAATCCGGCAGAAACAATTACTCCTGTGACTAATAACGGCTTATACTATGACTAAAAAAGCCTTTACTCTTTTAATAATCAGTATTCTTTTAATCAGTAACCTGCTGCTAGCGGGCTTTATCATCTTTGGTAACAAAGGACCTCATCGTCCTCCACCAAGGGATGATTTCAGACCCAGGAATACAATTATTCATCAACTCGGCTTTGACAAAGCACAAGCAGACCAGTTTCACGAAATCGTATTGGAACATCAGGAAAAGATTCACGCATTTGATAAGCAGATTGTCGATATAAAAAAGCGCATGTATAATGCACTCCCCGACAACAGCGATCCTGTCGATACCGAAGCGCTGACAAAGGAAATTGCGGCGATTCAGCAGGAGATAGAGTTAACGCATGTCGCTCACTTTCAAGACATTAAGGCCATCTGCAGACCTGATCAGCAGGAAAATTTCAGCAAGCTTATGAAAGAGGTTGTATCGATTTTTCATAGAAAAAAGCCACCCAGACGATGAGTACGAATACGCTTCTAAAGGGAGTAATTGTATTGTGTGTAATCTGGATAAATTTTGCGCAATCAACCTTTGCCCAAAACGATACAACCAACAATATCACCTTTCAACTCTGTATGCAAGGTGAAGCATTGGAACTAGAAAAAGGATATGCCGTTTCTGGCAAAACTGACAGCGTACAGATCACTCGATTCCGATTTTATCTAAGCAATATCAGGTTTGTTCAAAATGGCTTAGTGATTGATTCTGTACCAAAACAACATATCCTGATCGACGCAGAAAATGGAAACACCTTTAGCTTTCTAAGTCCCCAACAATATGACTCGATAAGCTTCCAGATTGGAATCGATAGCTTGACCAATGTGTCAGGCGCATTGGGTGGAGACCTGGACCCGACCAAAGGCATGTATTGGAGTTGGCAAAGCGGCTATATCAACATGAAGCTGGAAGGAAGAAGCGCCCTCTGCCCTACCCGAAATAAGCAATTCCAATTTCATATTGGAGGGTATAGCGCACCATTCAATATGCTGCAGTATGTGATGCTGCCTGTGACAGGAGACGATCCGGTTACAATTAAGGTCGAGGTTGAACATTTTTTACAAAAACTCGACCTCAAGAAGACGCATAGCATCATGAGTCCTAATACTGAGGCGCTGCAACTCTCCCAACTATTGCCGACTATGTTTAGCGTAGAAAAAATGTAGCTATTAGCGATTGGCGGTTAGCTTGTGGCCGGAGTAGCGTGTTTTCACCCTAAAAAAGTTTTCTTTCTATTCATTTTTCGAAAAAGTGAACGTTCATGAATAAAATGCTTCTCATATCAGTTTTTCTTACAGCGATTTGCTCAGCATTCTATACTGTTCAGACATTTTCTGAGGCACTGCCGGTACACTTTCCTGGGCCTGTTTATGATTTTGATAAAAACCCTATTCAAGAAGGAAAAGTGACTCTGGGACGAGCACTATTTTATGACCCTGTGCTTTCACTTGACAGCACGATATCATGTGCCTCCTGCCACTCGCCTTACAATGCATTTGCCCATACTGATCATGCGTTGAGCCATGGCATCAACGATCATATCGGCACCCGAAATGCGCCTCCGTTATTCAATCTTGCCTGGCACAGAAGCTTCATGTGGGACGGCGCGATTAATCATCTCGATATGCAGGCGCTTGCTCCTATTCATCATCCCAAAGAAATGGGAGAAGATATCGAAAATGTGGTGAAAAAACTGGCCCGTATCCCGAGGTACCAAAAGGCCTTTGAGGCTGCATTTCAGGATAAGGAAATCACAGGCGAATATGTCTTGAAAGCCCTCTCTCAATTTCAGCTTACACTCGTATCAGCGACCGCTAAATATGACAGCGTCATGCTGGGAACCTCCGCCTTCACCAGCCAGGAGATAGAGGGCTACACCCTTTTTCAAAAACACTGTAACAGCTGCCATACAGAACCGCTCTTTAGCAACCTTGGTTTTGCGAGTAATGGCCTGCCGGTCGACACTACACTCCATGATGCTGGGCGTGTCATTTTTTCAGCTCAAAAAGCTGACAGCTTCCTGTTTAAAGTGCCTTCTTTACGGAATATTGAATACTCATATCCCTATATGCATGATGGACGATTCCCTAACCTGAGAGCCGTTTTAAAGCATTATACGAAAGGCGATATTTCACACAAAAACAAACCCAAATCGCTCAAATCAAACATTCCACTCAGTAATCGTGAGCAGACCGACCTGGTCGCTTTTCTCAAAACGCTCAGTGATAAGGCATTTATTTTTGACAAAAAGCACCAGTTCCCTCGAAATTTCTTCTTCGGATCGAAGGAATAAATAGAAAGCGGCGTCTAATCATAAACTCAACCTTCTAACATGAAAAAAACAATCCTCTTTACCACTCTTTTAATCTGGGGAATACTCAGTATGGCTCAGGGGCCTGAGGTAACATCCTGGCTCCAAAATACGACCGTCACCGGCACGTATTACATGTCTGGAAACTCTACTGCAGTCGGCAATAATATCCTTGTGAATTGCCAAAAAGTGGAGTACTCAAATGACTTTGTGTATGTGTCTACCAAAGGTATTCCAGCCTACCCTACCGGGCCATTTCTGGACAGAAATCCTTCGCAGGCAGAAGACCAGGATGCGATCTTCAAAATCCCTAGAAACCCACAACCAAACACAGGTCAACTAGACAATACAGTGGGCGGAAATATCGGTGTTTTCATCAACGGAGTCGCCCTGTTTGACTACCGCGATGGCGTAGCTTGGGACCCTACTACAAACAGTCTTTGTGGAGGACCTGGAGGCGCTCCTTGTCCAGGTGGAAGAGGTACGATACAAGACTGGAACCGCGATGCTATTCCGGCAGAGATGGGAGGCTTTGATTGTTCAAAAGCGCACCCTGCCAATGGTAACTATCACCATCACCAGAATCCTTCTGCGTTTAAGCTTGACCTCGACGTAATCTCTACGGTTTGCAATCTCTATGACGCCGATGGATTGTATGCAATGGACAGTACCAAGCATTCGCCACTGATCGGTTTTGCATATGACGGCTATCCGATTTATGGAGCATATGGTTTCAAAAATGCTGACGGAACCGGAGGAGTGACACGCATAAAATCAGGCTATTCGCTTCGTAATATCACTACCCGAACAACACACGACGGCGGTGCAAGCGTCGATCAGGGCCCAGATGTA
>JBGCFB010000330.1:0-5812 GCA_045106685.1 Bacteroidia bacterium
GGCGCAGTCCAGCGAACAACCCGCCTGTGAAGAAATACATGCCGTAATGCGATTAGCCGTTGGGATCAAAACGCCTTCCACCTGCTGCCCGCCTGCGAGGCGGAAAGCATACTTACGCGTTCCATCATTACTGACCTGCACGTTATCAAGGGTGATTTTCGCTAAGGCAAAAGACTGTTCCAGCAATTCACGCAAGCCTTTGCCCAAATTGCTCATATCAGCAAATTCATTCACGCCTTTTTTCCAAAGCCAATCATACACCTGATCGGCACGAAACTTTTTCTCGCCACGCTCCAAAAACCAGGCACGTAAGGCTTCTCTATCAAGGCTTCGAATATCAATACGTTTTTTTGCTACTTCCACAGTGCAAAGATAGGGCTATTAAAAATGAAGCAAAATCACATCGTGATTTTAGTGAAGCTTTGAAAAATCGCACCCTGCCGTCATCTTCCGCTTTTTAGCGATCAGCAGAGGTGGCTTCGGCTCCGCTCAGCCACCGAGTATGGCTCCGCTCAGCCTCCGAGTATGGCTCCGCTCAGCCACCGAGTATGGCTCCGCTCAGCCACCAAAAAAGATAAACTTAGGGTCGTTGAGCGGAGCCGAAACGACCATTTAAAAATTCACCTGTATCGAAACCGAACTTTTTGCGTTATTTGTGTAAAGCATGAAACACGGTTGACTTTTCTGGAAAAAATAACGCTCACGCTACAGGCCTGGCCACTTTGGCTCGTGGTTGCAATCGTCGTTGTTGCAGTGTATGTCTGGGGACGATGGCAGAGTAAACGCAATACGATCAACCGCCAACCAGGCTTACCGCGTGAGATTCCACCACATAACCTTTCTCCAGCGATACTTCGCTATGTCTACATCCAGGATGTGGACGGGGACAGTTTGATTGCGGCGGTGTTGAACGCAGTGGTGAAAAATCTTTATCGGGTTCGTTGGTATAAAGATTCATTTATCATTCGACATAACCCCACCACACCTCCCACGCGCATGACGCGCGATGAGCGTGCAGCCCTCACCTTCAACGGCAGGCATTATATCAAAGAAATGAAGGTTGGCCGCATTCGCAATAAGTTTACCCGCAAAGCGGAAATAAGGCTTCGGAATCATATACAGAAAAGGCATAAAAAGTGGCTCTTCCCTTATAAAGAGTATCTCGCTGCAAGCCTTGGACTGAGCCTCATCGTACTGGCCGTAAGCGCCATGTTTATCGGCCCGATGCCTCATCCGATTATGCTTCCCTATTTTATGCTGATCATACCCATGTTGGGCTTTTGTCTTTGGGGCGTAAGCATCGCCTGGACACTGGGAAATTATGCTTCTTTACCTATCGCAGCAGTTTTTACGATGGTATGTGTGCTCGTTTTGGGAAATATGGAATCAGTTTCATCGGCTTTTCTTTTTCCATTCTTAATTCCAGTAGGGGCAATCCATTTTTATTGGTACAAAAAAATGCCAAGACTACGCCCTGAAGGTGGAAAACTGCGCCGGGAGGTGGAAGAGTTCAGGCAGTTTTTGATTCAAAAAATTGAGACTAACCCAAAACTTAGCCCTACAGAATATTATCTGCTTCCTTATCTGATTGCACTTGAAATTCCATTTGATCGGGAAGCCTTCTTCTCCGAATTACTCACCGAGGACCGTGGCGTAAGGCGCCTTCCTGGTAGTCCGATATCATAGTGCCTAAAGGCTCTTTAAACATCTAATTTCGTATCTCCATTCCCTTTTTTAGATGAGCTCTTTTGGGATGGCTTCGGCTCCGCTCAGCCACCAAAAAAGGCAAATACACCAGTTCTTGAGTCCCAAATATTGCAAAAACGACCATTTGAAATAGCCTCCTTTTTGCTGACCTTAAAATATTACGTTACTTTAAAGCAAATTCCGGTTTAACCTGATTCTTCCGTATGCAAAAAGTTTACCTTATGCTCTTCGCAGGGCTCCTTCTCGCAGCTTGTACGCAAGGAGACTCCAATGTTAAAGCCGCCCAAAAAGCCGCTTATTCTGCCATTGAGTCCATTATGCCTAACATTGATGTCGCTCCAGGTGACACATTGGCCTGCGAAAGTCTCGCCTTTGGACCTGAAGTTTCAAGTGGTCCAAGTGTTTTGCCACTAAGACGCATCCAGGATGCTATTCCAAAAGACATGCAAAAAGAAGCAGGTTTTTGGATGAATGATGAAAATGGTGAAAGCATTTTTGACTCCTTAAGTATTTATTATGGCTTGGGGAAAATGGCTTTTGGAGAAGGCAAAACAGCAATCCTTGTAGGCAGGCACCGTACAGAGCGCCACTACAGTGCGCACCTGTTTGTTTATGATAAGGTGAATCATGCTTTTGTCGGCACTCAGTCGCTTCAGTTTATACTTGAAGGAGGTAACTATAAAGGCTCACGTGATGCCTGGATTACCGACTTGAATAATGACGGAACACCAGATATCGTTTACAATTTCTCAGCCAGTTTTGAGTCAGAAGATCCGAGTCTAACCTATGCGATTCGTGATAGTATTCATGCTGAAATCTGGACAGGCAATACGTTTGCAAATCTGCCACTAGAGAATATCAACATGATCCGCGAAGCGATGGGGCTTCCTCCAACTGGCGATAGCGACATCTTCGAAGAATCATCTGAGGACGAATTTTTCTAGACAATTTTAGACATTCGAAAAACGAAGAAAGATGCCTGCGGGTAACTTTCTTCCAGAGCGTTCGGGAAGGTATAACTCTCCGCACTCAGCTTTTTTCATGATTTTTTGGTCAAAATGCGAGTGCGCCAAGCCTTGTAGTACCAGCGGGGAGAACCCCAATGAATAGCTATTCAGCACCAAAAAGTACTTATCCTTATCCAGAATTTGGGCAACGGCTCCCATCAGCTCGTTGATCATATCCTCGAGCTTCCACTTCTCACCTTTCGGCCCATGGCCGTAGGCCGGCGGATCGAGAATAATTCCATTGTAGGTATTCCCGCGACGCGCTTCGCGCTTGACGAACTTGAAGGCATCCTCCACGAGCCAGCGAATATCCTTCAGCTTGCTCGCTTCCATATTGGCGCTTGCCCAGGAAACCACATTCTTGATGGAATCACAGTGGATAACATTCGCGCCTGCGGCGCGTGCCGCTAGCGAAGCGCCTCCTGTGTATGCGAATAGGTTAAGCACCTTAGCATTGGGAATTCTACGCGATTTTTCATGAATATAATCCCAGTTCACTGCTTGCTCCGGAAATATTCCCACATGCTTAAATCCAGTAAGCCCCAGTCTGAATTTGATCGAAAAATCGCGGGAATGATATGGAAGATACCATTGGTCTGGCATCTTGGGATCACGCTTCCAGTTTCCTTTATGAGAACCGTCTGGCAAATAGGTAGCATGCGCCTTATCCCATTCTTTGGACGGCAAGTACGGTGACCAAACGGCCTGCGGCTCAGGACGGCGAGTAATGTATGCACCAAATCGTTCCAGCTTTTCAAAATTGCCGGAATCGAGCAGTTCATAATCCTTCCAATCCTGTGGGGCGAATAACTTCATGCCGCAAAGGTAATTGATTTGATGATTTGATAATTAGCTGATTTGATCATTAGTCATATATCATTAAATCATGCGGTCATCGTGTCTGAATGATTAATGATCGAATGACAAATGATCAATGAGAACAAATAATTGCTGTTGGCTATTTTTATTATCAAATTAGCTCATCATCAAATCAGCTAATTGGTTTTCCATTATCAAATTAGCTCATCATCAAATCAGCTAATCAAACATGCAACCGACTATACCAGCATCTGAAAATCGCGCATGGTTCGCGCATTATAACCCTGGAACGCCACGCGATATTGATCCGGAGCGCTATGACTCAGTCGTGGACTACATCGATCAATGCTTGAAGAAGTTTGGAGATAATCCGGCTTTTGTGAATATGGGAAAGCATATTACCTTTTCAGATTTGGATACAAAGTCGCGTCAGTTTGCTGCTTATTTACAAAGTATTGGCCTAAAGCAAGGTGATCGCATCGCGCTTCAGATGCCGAATGTGCTGGCTTATCCGGTGATTTTGTTTGGTGCGCTACGGGCTGGTTTGATCATCGTGAATACCAATCCGCTCTATACTGAGCGGGAGATGAAGCACCAGTTTAAGGATAGCGGCGCGAAAGCGATTGTCATACTATCCAACTTTGCCGACAAGCTCGCAAATGTGATTGGTGATACTGATATCAAACATGTTGTTGTTGTCAGGATTGGTGATCTGCTGGGTATGGTAAAAGGGAATGTGGTGAATTTTGTGATAAAAAATATCAAAAAAATGGAACCGTCATATTCCATTCCCGGTGCGGTTCGTTTCCCAAAAGCACTCAAAGCAGGAGCAAGCAAGACCTTTACAAAACCGACAATAAAGCGCGATGACCCTGGTTTTCTGCAATATACCGGCGGAACTACTGGCGTATCAAAAGGTGCAACGCTCAGTCATAAAAACATCGTAGCGAACATGCTCCAAATCCGAGCCTGGATCGACACGAGTCTGGAAGAAGGAAAAGAAACCGTGATCACGGCGCTGCCGCTGTATCACATTTTTGCCTTCACCGTGAATTGCCTGGCCATGCTTGGCTATGGCGCAAAAAACATCCTGATCACCAACCCGCGCGATATTCCGGGTTTTGTCAAAGAGCTTTCGAAGCATCCTTACACATTGCTGACAGGTGTTAATACCTTGTTTAATGCTTTGGTGAATAATAAAGATTTTGCCAAATCTGACTTCTCCAATCTAAAGCTTGTAGTCGGTGGTGGCATGGCCGTAGTTCCGGCCGTAAATGACCGCTGGAAAGGCATCACGGGATTACCGATCGTCGAGGGCTATGGCCTTTCAGAGACATCGCCTGTACTCTGTGTCAACCCGGTGGATGGCCGCGACCAGATCGGTACGATCGGCCTGCCAATTTCGAGTACCGACATCTGTGTGATGGATGATGATGGCAACCAGCTTCCGGCTGGCGAAGTGGGCGAAATCTGTGCCCGTGGACATCAAGTCATGCTCGGCTATTGGGAGCGACCCGACGAAACCGAAAAGGTATTTTTCGGAGAATGGTTCCGCACAGGCGATATTGGCAAAATGAATGAAGACGGTTTTTTCCAAATCGTAGACCGCAAAAAAGATATGATCCTCGTCTCTGGCTTCAATGTTTACCCTAATGAAGTAGAAGCTGTCGCGATGGAACACGAAGGTGTGCTGGAATGCGCTGCTATCGGCGTGCCTCACCCCAAGAGCAATGAAGTCGTGAAGCTTTTTGTTGTCAAAAAAGATGATGCTCTCACCGCTGAGGACCTGATCGCTTTCTGCCGTAAGGAACTCGCTGGCTACAAAGTGCCTAAGCACGTGGAGTTCCGCGAGGAGCTACCGAAGACGAATGTTGGAAAGATATTGAGGAAGGATTTGCGGGAGTAGGGTATTGCGGCTATTGCAGATTGGAAATTGCAGATTAGCGATTGGAAAAGTTTTCCTCTTAACTATAATGCCCAACGCTTTCCTCAGTGTTATATTTCTGCATATTAAGTACCTAACCAAATAAAAATTGGTGTCATTTCGAGTGTTAATACAGGCTAACGCCTGCAATATGTGTAATGATGACAAGCTCACGCTTTATACATCTTCCGCCTTGGCGGAAAAGCTCCAGAGGAGCTTAAGGTTGGCAGATCATCATGGCTTCTCCATGTTTGAGCTCCAGAGGAGCGACACATTCAGAGGACCGCTCCTCTGGAGCGGAAACACCGATGAGATTCATCGGCTACCGACCAAATGCTCCTCCGGAGCATTGTTG
>JBGCFB010000331.1:0-6238 GCA_045106685.1 Bacteroidia bacterium
CAAAGTAGAGTTTCTTAATTGGGGCGGTCTGCGATTCACCGACTTTTTTGTCCTATACAAACATGATGGGGAGTGGAAGATAAGCGGCAAAGTCTACGATTCACATTCCAGAAACTAGACTGCATCGACACCGTTTTTGAACATGAGTTATCCCATATTTTTCGACTCAAAAAGGCTCAAAACCACCTGTTTTGAGCCTTTTCTTATGAAATGGCGCGTTGGGGATGAAACGAGCGAGCGCGGGGGAAAGTGGCGGAGGGCTTGTTTGGCTCGTTTCGATTTTTTGGTTACTTTTTTCTAAAAAAAGTAACGACAGAAAGGACTGAACAAAATGGCCAATCTAATAACTATCAGAAGATTGACAATCTTATTTTTGATAGAATGAGTCTTTCAAAATTCGGGATGACTCATGTTTTTTGCAGAAGCATTTTATTCTAAAATGCTTTCTTTGGGAAGTGATTGTATCAAGTAATAACATAGCAATGAGATTTATTCTGGTAATGCTGCTTCTGTCGTCATTCGTGGCGGGTTGCCAGTCTGAGGATAAAGCGACTAAGCATATTTTTTATCTGCATGGTAGAATTATCGAAGTGCAGGGCGTGGACGCTGTGAGCGAAAAATTCGGAGAGTACCACTACAACGATATCATCGATTCATTGAAAAGCACAGGTGCTGTCATTCATAACGAAGTCCGAACAACGCAAACCGACTTTCAGACTTTTTGCATAAGAACGTCTGGGGAAATCGACCGGCTAATAGCAAAAGGAGTGAAACCTGAGGATGTTACTGTTATAGGTGCCTCTAAAGGCGCTGTCATGGCAATGAATATTTCCAACATGAATATTCATCCAGTCAATTATGTTCTCTTGGCAGCGAATAATGCATACATCGAGCGCGAGCAGCAGTGGAATTTACATGGTCGTATTTTAGGGATTTACGAGCGCTCAGACTCCCTTGCCGGGAGGCCTTATGACCATTGGATTACTGTTTCAAGCAATGCCGTTGAGTTTGAACAGATAGAAATAAACACTGGCCTGGGACATGGGTTCTTATATCAGCCTCTAGAAGCATGGTTAAGGCCAGTAAAAAAGTGGATGTATGCTGGAGGTTTATAAATCACTATTGTTCAATATCAGCTCTCTTTTTCATCTCTATTACAATTAATAATAATGATCCGAATAACCTTCGTTTTCCTATTCGCCTTACTCGTTACCATTAATCTACACGCCCAAGTCTCTGTCGCCCAACTAGACAGCACCTGGACGATGCTTGTCGATGGAGAACCCTTTGAGGTGAAAGGGGCCACCTTTGGCTACGGAGATGATGTAGCGAATTTTGACCGCTATTGCGAGGATTTGCATGATATCGGTGTCAATACCATAAGGACCTGGGCGACCAATGAGCATACGCCCAAGCTACTTGATGCTGCACATACTCATGGTATAAAGGTGATGCTTGGCATCTGGATGAGGCATGGCCGCCCAGGCATGGAAGATGACGACAGCTTCAACTATCTTGAAGACACCACGGGCATGGAAGCGATGTATGCCAGCGCAATCAGCACAGTCGAAGCATATAAGGAGCATCCGGCAGTATTGACCTGGGGAGTCGGAAATGAAGTGTATCTCAATACCGCCACAGACGCTGAAAAGGAGGCGTATTCGAAATTTCTGGAGCGGGTATGTAGTCAGATCAAAAAGCTGGATTCTCACCATCCGATCACCTCCGTTGAAGCATGGACCTTTGGATTGGAGTGGTGGGAAAAATATGTTCCTTCTATCGATATCTATGGCCTCAACAGCTACGGCCCTGGAGCCAATTACCTTGCGGTTGAGGTAGCAAAAAAAGGTATTCAAAAACCGTACATGGTTACTGAATTTGGCGTGACGGGCGAATGGGATATTAAGGCGAAAAAAAACGGCGTCACTGTTGAGCCGAGCGATGAGCAAAAGTATGAGGCTATCGCCGATGGCTACCACAACTGGATAAAGAACAAACCTCAGTGCCTCGGCGTCTATGTATTCCACTATGGAAACGGCGATAACTTTATAGGAGCCTGGTTACTATCGCATTACGATCAAAAGCACAGACCTCAGTATTGGGCAATTAGAGAAGCATTTACAGGAAAAAAGCCAACAAATATGGTTCCTGAGATTACGCAATTCGAGCTTATGGCTACTACCGAAAAGTCTGGAACCTGGGTACCCGTAAGTCTGGCTGTATCCGATGCTGAAGAAGAAGCTTTGGCAATAAGCTTTCACTACAATCAGCGCACAGGCAGTCGCAAAAGAAGGGATCAAATTAGTCCGTTACCTATGCGTGGCAACCTTGCTGATGGCTTTGAGATACAACTTCCACCAGAAAACGGTCCTGTGAAGATATACGTCATGGCGAGCGACTCCTATCCGAATATTGGAATTGCCTCGACCTCGATTATCGTAGAAGACGAAGAAGCCGCCCAAAACCAATATCTGGTTCCCAGGGTTAGCCTGCCTTTTTATGTGTACAAAGACAATCAAAATCTCCCTTATGCACCTTCTGGCTATATGGGAAACTATGAGTCAATGAAGGTAGATTTGAATAACACCCAAGAGGTCCACAATGGCAGCACAGCAATCAAAATAAGCTACAATGCCAAAGCCAACTGGTACGGACTGGCGCTCGTCGATCCAGCCAATGACTGGGGCGACATACTCGGTGGTTATAATATTAGCGGAGCCAAGACTTTCAGTTTTTGGGCAAAGGCAAGCGACACTCAGATAAAGGCTACGATCGGTTTTGGGCTTATTGGTAAGGATCAAAAATTCCCGGATACAGGAAAAAAGTCAGTCGAAATTGCCCTCACCAAGGAATGGAAACGCTATACTATCAAAACGAAGAAACTTGACCTCAGCTGCATTCGATCAGGCCTGGTGATCTTTTCGAGTAGCAACGGCTTTAGGCATGACATCTTTATCGATGATGTGGTTTTTGAGTAGGTTTCATTGTAGGCGGAATAGGGCTTTCTTATAAAAAGTTTTTTTGAAGCAACCGACACCCAGTAGGTGTCATGCCGGAATTTTCTTACGACGAAGGAGGAAGAAAATGTCCGGTATCACCTTTCCATATGCCTCCAGCAACGAATATGCCCTTAGGCCGAAGTAGAAGGCCCCGGATAGGTTGATATTTCGTTCCTCAATACCAACCTTCCGGGGAGACGCCCTGTGGGTGAGGAAAAAAGATGTCATCCGATTTTTATAAGAAAGCCCTGGTAGGCGGAATAAAAGAGGATTTATTATGTATATTTTACTTATCGTATTAGGGGGCTTAGGGCTGCTTATTGTAGCTTTCTTAATCTATAGGACAATAGCATTTCGGAAGGAAAGCATGGAAGATACCCGGCGCAAATTCGAGCGTATTGAGCCTCTTCTTAAAAATCTTCAAGAAGGAATATCCCCTTCAGCAGAAGCGATTTTTACATACAGCGCTGATATAAGCACTCGTGAAATGACCTGCCAGCTACTTTTGGAATACGACAAGCTTGAACTCTTTCCTAAAGAGTTTTATTCCATTGAAAAATTGGCTGAAAGTAATTTGGCGAATTGGCTAGAGTTTCCAACAGAATTAGGCGCTATCCCAGATGAAATAGCACATCTGGAAAAAGTAGTGATTGATATGGAAGGGAATAATGTAATCTTTCATGTTTTCAAGTTTCGGATGCATGAGCCTCACCCAGAGGCGAATGAAGGTTGGAGTTTAGGCGTTGTAGGGCCCTACTTTAATGATAGTGAACCTCACCACTTTCCTGCAGCCACATTTAGTCGATTGGGTAGTAAATTTGGTGAGATTTCTCCCAAAGATGAAGTACGTTGGGTGCATGAAAACATCGCATTAAAAAGACTTAGGTAAAGTGAGAAAGAAGTGGAAAGCTGGATTTCGCCGCAACTCAACCCGAGAGAGCTGCTTAGTATTTTCCCATTTCTACAGTCATTCGGCTTTTTTGGATAGTGAAAAAGCGCCAATATGCTGGCATCTTTACAGCACAATTTTTAAAAGAATCATGAGCAAGAAAATCGAAAACGCTAGAAGCCTGTACATCCAGGGGATCAAAGAAGGGAATATAGAAGTTGTCAAAACCTTTACCGGTGACCGCTATACACAGCATAGCACAGGCGTAGCTGATGGAACGGAAGGCTTCATCGACTTTTTTAAAGGATTTCTTGAAAGGACTACAAACCGCGATATCCGCATTATCCGTGCATTTGAAGATGAGAACTTCGTATTTGTGCATGCATATCAAGACATCGATCATGGTTCTGCTAAGTGGATAACGACCGACCTATTTGATACTGATGAACATGATAAGATCATTGAGCACTGGGATGTGATCGATGCATATAAAGAGGCAAATGAAACCGTGTCAGGGAATGATATGATTTTGGGAGATTTTGAAATAAAAGATCTCGACAAAACTGCATCGAATAAGGCACTGATACGAAGCTTTATTGTTGACGTGTTCCAAAATGGTAACCATGATGCCGTGGAAAACTACGTCTCATCCGACAAGTACATCCAACACAACCCCAACGTCCCTAACGGAATAGATGCGGTAAAGCAGTTTCTTGCAACACAGGACTTCCAGTACGATTTCGTTTTCAAAGTTGTCGGGCAAGGCGATCATGTAGTGAGCTACTCCAAAGCGATTTACAACGGAACAGAGCTCGCGGTATTCGATATCTTCAGAATTGAAAATGGAAAAATCGTGGAACACTGGGACAATATGGAGCCGATTCCTCCGCGACACGAATGGGCTAATACTGGCAAGTTTTAATATGTATAAGCGAGCATAAACAGAGAGCAAAACATACAAAAAAGCCCTTATTCTACTTAAGAGTAAGGGCTTTTTTGTATAAAAATCGCTCAACTACCTCACTTTTTGAATACGCTATATATCCTGATTTCCGGAGCACCTTCAAGAAATGGTTTCAATTCTCTTACAACATCTTGCTCAAAAAGTGATGAAGTGAGATAAGCCTTCGCATGCTCTTCACTATCAAAACCATGCAAGACCTGTACATCCTCAGTTCTTAGCAGGAGTTCTTTAGATGTCGCTCCTTCTATTTTTTGCAAGAAAGGTTCTTTGTACTTCATATAGACACCACCTGCACTCATTCTGTTTTCTTGTTTAATATCAAGTGTGATTTCCAGAAAGGCAGTCGTTTCATGTTTTTTGGCCATTTTCATTGATGTTAAGGTGAGTAAAAGTCCTACGGCAGCAATAGCGAAGATGCTTTTAATAATAAGGTCCATGGTTTTAGTTTTTGTGTGAATCAATAACACAAAGAAACAGTGGCCATCAGACTAAAAAATGGACAAAAAGGAGTTAGAATGGTAGTTTTAGGAAGGCTGTATTAATAGCTAATCAACCCGCAACCTTGGCGCGAGTAGTAGCCCTGCCAGCGCAGGCACAATCTGATTAAAAAGATACAAAACAAAGGTTGCTGCCACCGCAGTTGGCGCAGCGATTCCGGCAGCTCCCATCACCACCAGGGCAACAGATTCTCTTACGCCCAGTTCTGAAAATGAAATAGAAGGCAGGAGCGATTTTATAAAAAATACTAAACCAATTAATCCAACTCCCAGCATCATACTACCTGCATATCCGAAGGCATATAATAAGATCAGATATTGGAGTGAAAATGTTGCGTAGCGCAAAAGCCCCAGCAATAGCACTTTCGCAAGGAGCGGTCTCTTTACCTCCGCAAAGGCACTTGCAATCTTACCGCTGATTTTCCCATTTGCTCCTATCCATAATATGGTTCGGTACATACTTTGGGGAAAGAGGATCAGCAATAGCGCGATTCCAGAGGTCACCCAAAGCAAGATTCTCCCTCCTTGAAGTGGCCCTTGAGGCAATACCTCCAGGATTTCAGCATGACTGAGACGAATAGCTTCGAGTGCAAACAGCGCAGTCCACAAGGTGATTGTCATTTGACAAAGCCGGTCTCCCAGCGTAAGCACCGCTGCTTCCCAACGCTTTCCGGCTTTGAGCCAAAACACGCGTCCGGCGTAAGCGCCGATTCCATTAGGAGTGAAAATTCCGGCAGTGATGCCGACCACCACGGCTTCGTCGCTGAGCAGCAGCTTCGAGTAGGAGGTCACCTCCTCGCGCTTCTCGAGATCGTAGTGAATGATCTCCTCGATGGTGCGCAGGCACTCGGCGCTGTGAATGAAAAACGAGGGCAGTTGCTTTTCGCCA
>JBGCFB010000332.1:0-18379 GCA_045106685.1 Bacteroidia bacterium
TCACGTTTGGTTTCTTATGGTAGGGGCGTTTTGCAAAACGCCCCTACGAAACGTGATAATCCTTATTAGATATTAACTATTTAGGCTGGCTTGTTCATTCGTAATTCCGTGGTGACTGAGCGGTGTCGAAGCCACCTTAGCCCATATGCTTCGCGCAGATTCCTGGTCGTTCCGGCTCCGCTCAACGACCAAGTTTCATTTTTGAAAGGCAGCTAATTAGTTATCCTAGATATTCGTCCGGGCGGAGACAAGGGCCAGTATCTTGAAAGGCGAAGCAAAAACAAAAGCCTCCTATGTTCCACGTGGAACATAGGAGGCTTTATTGTTTTTTCAAATACTACAATGTCATCTGCACATAGATCAGTCGAGGGTACGAGAAGTCTAGCATGGCAGTTGTAGAGCGAGTAGCAAGCTCAATCGCAGCAGCAGGGTTGTCATGGTAAGTGTAGTTCAGGTTCATTCCATAGGTGAAATTAAACTCTGTACCTAGACTAACGCGAGGACTAATTTGAAAACGAAAACCACTATAGACACTAGGACCTATCGTGACGGTAGAGGATACTCTGGTTCGGTCAGCACTTCGAGTACGATCCTCATCGAAAAAGTCGTACTGCTTTTTCTCATATTCTTCGAGCTTTACACCTGCCCCGAGATAAAACATCCATTGCTTACCCAGCCAATAATGCTTTTCAATACCAAGTTCAAATCGTTGATTTTTGATATTCTGAAGAAAGTCAAATTCTCTTCCTTGAGTAAATGTAGAACTATAGCTAGCTCCCAGGTTCAACCTCAGTGCTCCTCGCTTAAGATGATAACGATAATTTAGGTGTAGCCCTTCCTCAAAAAAGTCTACAATGTCCTGCACAGCAATACCGATCTCATGCCTGCGACTCTGGTCGAGGACCGGAGGCTTCTGGGCATGGAGTATACAACACAATAATAAAGGGGCAATTACACATAATCTTTTCATAATGAATGATAATTAATTGAATAAAATGAAAAGGTACTTGTGCTACATATAAGTCGTCTTGATGTATAATTAATGATATCTGTTGTACAAGGTAATTACTTTTTTTTATCATCCAGTTTTTTCAATGCCCCTTCCTCTGCCTTCCGCATAGCAACGATCGCTTCTTCTCCATGATCATCATATCCCAGTAGGTGCAATAATCCATGCGCCATGACACGATGCAGCTCACGTTCAAAGTCTTGTTTTAGTGAATGAGCATTGTCTCTGACCCGGTCAATACTGATATAAATATCTGACATAATAGGATTAGCCTGATAGGGGAAGGTCAGGATATCAGTATAATAATCATGATCCAGATGTTCCTTATTGAGAGCCAAAACATACTCATCAGAACAGAAGACATAATTCATTTCACCAATGCTAAAAGAGGATTCAGATGCGATCTCCTTTAACCAGGAAATAAGCAGCTCAGGTTCTTTTAGTTCAAAGGGAATGTCTTCTATATGAAACGATATTTCTGAATTTTCGATCATTGTAATTTCAGATAAATTGGAACAATGTTTTGGCACAAAAAATATCGTCATTCATCTTGTATGATGAATGACGATCTATGCGTTTCATTTGCTGCTAGATATTAAATAACATCTCAACTTCACGGCCATCATCCGAGAATGAAATAGAGTCAGAAAGGTTGCGCATGAGAAATACCCCACGGCCTCCAATTCGTTCCAGGTTCTCTGGTGCAGTAGGATCAGGCAATTCATTTGGGTCGAAACCTACACCTTCATCATGCACACGTACAAGCAATCTAAAATCACTTGGACATTCGAATTCGACGTATACCTTTTTACTGGCATCATTCTTATTCCCATGATGAACGGCATTGTTAACCGCCTCGGTGAGGGCAACCATGATGTTTGCATAGGCATCAGCCTTTACATCAAGATCCCGCCTAATTTCGTCCATCAGCGATTCTACATCGGTGATAGCTTCCGGAGTGCTGGCGAGGGCCAGTTGCCTGTAGATCATTACGTGAGTATTTGCAGCGCTTGACATTAGTTTATCTCTTCGAGCTTTTGGTAATACTGTTCGATAAGTTTAATAAAGTCTGTGGAATACTCCAACTGATTAGACTTTAACAGTTCCTGACGGAGACGATTTTTGAATTCTTCGCGGTTGAGTTCCTCAGGAGATTTACGTGCTTCAGCTTCGCCGGTTCGGGATTCACGCTTTTCGTCAATGCCTCGCTCCTTAAGGGCACGAGTAGACTGAAGCATACGTGTAAGAATTTTCTGGTTGCGTTTATTCGTCTCAAGACTTAAACGGTTATTGAGCAAGTCACGCTCCGTCTCCTCCATATCCTTGAGAACTTCTCCCATACCACCCATAGGCGGTCCGCCTTCCTTATTCATCTCCTCTAACTGCTGACGTATAGCCTTTTGCATAGCAGCGGCCTTAGCGAGCTCGCTAGGCTTCATGCCACCGCTTCCCATCATCTGCTGCATCATCTTGTTCACATCGCCCTGCTTCTTACCCAGACCTTCCATCTTCTCCTTAGAGCCACCAGGCTTATTGCACATGCCACCACCCGGCATTCCACCGTTCTTCATCTGTTGCTGGAGTTGATCCATTACACTAGACAACATATTGGCAAGATTGTTCACACTGGTCATCGCAGTTTGCTGATGGAAGTTTACCATCGGCACCTGCTTGTTACGGAAGAAAGTCTGTGACTGCTTCATGCTCTTTGTGATCGTTCTGCTCTCATCCAGGATTTGCTTCTCTATCTGGAACATGCGCTTAGCCAATGCATCCAGGCTGTCGCTCACAAGTCCCATGTCATCCTGAAGCTTACGCTGTGTCTGACTCTTGTCTTTCAAAGCAGGATCACCATAACGTAATTCCTTTACCTCATCACGAAGGTCTTCCTGATCAAATGATAACTTCAAAAGATTCTCCAATAACTCGCGAAGGCTCTCAAGGTTTTCCTGGTCTTGCTCCATCTCCATTTGCATCTGCATCTGGCTGAGCTGCTTGCTCATTTCATCAAGCTTTTCCTTTGCTGACTTCTGCTTACCTGAAGCACTCTTTTGCTTACTCTTAGCACTCTTCTTTTGTCCGCCGCTTTTCTGTTCCATGCTTTCGCTAGAGTCCTTCATATCGTCTCCGGCATCTTCCATGTCCTTCTTGGCATCATCAGCATTCTTTTTGATATCGTCCATATTCTCCTTGTCGGGAGTCTGGGTATCTTCTTTCATTTTTGATAGCTCATCAAGATCCTTCTTGACATCATCCATCTGCTTGCTAAGCTCTTCCTGATTCTTACTCAACTGATCCATTTTGGATGCATCATCTTTTTTAGCATCAACATTATCAGTCTTCTCATTAAGATTCTCCTGCTTGGCAGCAAGCTTATCCAGTTTGTTACGAAGCTCATCTAGCTTCTCCTGAACCTCCAGTTGCTTAAAGAGCTCCATGGTACGCTCCAGATTCTTCTTGATATCCTCATCGTTGAGCTTGACCTCGTCCATCATCTTCATGATGTCTTCCGGATTCAGCTCATCCATTTTTTCCTGCATTTCCTGGAGCATCTTATTGAGCTCAGGGTTTTCCATTTTTTCGATAAGGTCATTCAGTTGCTCATACTTCTCCAAAGTCTTCTCAGAGATCATCTGATTTTCCTGAAGCTTATCTTTTGTCTCCTCAAACTTTTCCTGCATTTGCTCAAGCTCCTGCATCATCGCCTGATGGTTTTCAATCATCTGCTGGAGTTGGCGCTTATCGTCAAATGAAAGGTTCTTTTTCTCAAGGAGTTTTTCCTGAATCTTTTTGTAAGATTCTTCCATGTTCTCAGCCTTCTCACGCAACTTCTTCATCTCTTCTTTGAGCTGCTCCTTATCTTCTTTTACCTCGTCGTACTTCTCGTTGATAGTAGGATAGCTTACTTTGAATGTAGCAGTCGTACTTGCCTTTGGTCCTGCAACTCCGTCATTGTCCCAGACCTTGATAAAGTATTCTAGCTCATCACCTTCTTTGAGGCCAAGCGCTGTAAGGTCAATTTTATAATCATGAGGCTGAAGCAATGCCTTTTTATCAATGTCCAATGCATATGGTTGGAAATTGCTACTCACAGCACTCTCTCCGCCTGACTTGGTGAAGCGGTAGTGTAGTTCCATTTTAGCAAAGCCAAAGTCGTCAGCGATCTCCAACTCTAATGGAAGGGTAGGATCCAGATCGACGAAGAAGTCATTGTTAGGAGCAAAGACGTAGATCGAAGGAAAACGATCCGCGAGTGCATCTGCCTGATAACGGACAGTGTCGATATTGTTGATTCGGTCAGGAGATTGAAGTGATATAAAATAGTTCGTGTTCTCCATAAGGCGGCGCGAGTAGCGATACACCTTCTTCTTCTCATCATACTTGAATGACTTTGGAGCGTTCTGTACGAAGTACGCTTCCTCGACTTCACCTTGTGGTGCAACCTCCCAGGTGATCATACTACCACGAAGCGCCTTGAAGTCTCCCACATTTTCATCCAAAGACTCAGAAGGTAGGCCTGTGTAGTTTGGATAGTTGATGTTGACTTTGAAATTTTTGATAAAAGGACGACGCAATACTTTCACATTGTACTGCTCTGACTTCACATCAGGATTCCCAAGGAAGAAGCTAAAGTCTTCTTTCAGATCAGACAGCTTGTAGGTGAACTCCGTGTTGCTCTCTTTTTCCAAAGAATAATCGAGAAACTGTGACTCGCTATTCTTTTTCATAAAAATAAATAGCTCGGCCGGCAGTTCGTCTCCAACTACAGTAGCCTTCAAATTATATCCTTGTCCAGAAACTACACGATCAGGCAACTCTTCCAGAAGAATCGTAAAGGGCGGGGGAGGAACAAATTCTTCATTAAATCTGGCGAGGTGCATCAGATTATCATTGAAAAAGTCCTTATCAATCATGTAGGTACCTCCCAGGAACAATAGTGGGATAAGCAGGAGGTATAAATATTTTTTATTAAAATTCAGATCTATCGCTTTGCTCAGTTTAACCGGAGCGATCTCTTCTGTCTTTTGATCGATCGCTGCCAATGCAAGCGAATTGTCTTCGCCGTAGCTCCGCTTCAACTGAAGCAGGTTAACCAACTTGTCATTGATATTCGGAAACTTCTGCTTGACGATATCGGCGATCTGAAAATCGTTAATGCCTTTTGAAATTTGGAACAGCTTGGCTGCCGGCCAAAGAACCATGTAGCCTAGCGTGGCCAGCAAGATTGCACCAAGGCCATACACAGCAGCAGTACGAATACTGGCTGATAGACCAAACAAGCCTTCGCTCAATAGTGCCACGAAAATCATGGAACTAATAAGGATCGCGAGGATCAAAGCTCCCCGAATAATCTTATCGGTATAATACTTCTGGCGAAACTCTTTGAGCTGCCGATCGAGTTGGGACTGATGTTGATTCATGTTCTACAACCACTAATTTACTTTCCAAAAAATATAAAAGTCCTACGCGCTTTGGGGCTTAAGTTACGAAGGAAAAATTATTACATGTTTTCGAAGCCAATTCGTAAATATTTCACGGTTTATTTCACCCGATGCAATACCTAAAATCAAGGCTTCTTGTTCGTCTACAGATGCGTCGATAACCCGACCATTCAACTTCAGAAAAATCTCCATCGCAGCATGTCCAATCCTTTTATTACCGTCAACAAAAGGATGATTTGCTATGAGAGAAAATCCTAAAGAGGCAGCTTTATCTATCAATGTTGGGTAAAGATCTTCTCCACCAAAAGTCATGAAAGGAGTTTCTACACAACTTTTCAATATTCTTTGATCTCTCAAACCATTTGCTCCGCCAGATTCTAAAATTAAATTCCGATGAATCGCCAGGACAAGCTCAATATTGAGTACAATCATTAAGCAAGTCTTTTATACAACTCAGAATTTTTATCCAGAACAAAACGCATCGCCTTCTTGAAGTCATCCATACTTGGAGAAGAAGCCTCATTCAACTCAACATTCTCCAATGCTGTTTGTACAACTTCTTCAACAGTTGTACCACGCTGATTTGCTAATTGTTTGAATGAAGCTAAGGCTTTGTCGCTTAGTTGAATGGATAATGTCGTCATGATAAAAGAGGTTAAACCTTAGCTATACGGTTACAGTAATTCGAAAGTTTATCAGATATCCATTTCTACCAAAATCGGGCAGTGATCGGAGTGCTTCACATCAGCCCAAATTCCTGCATCGTGGATCTTGTCTTTCAATGGCTCAGTGACCAAGTTGTAGTCAATTCTCCAACCTTTATTATTTGCACGTGCATTAGCGCGATAGCTCCACCAGCTATATTTATCTAAAGCATCAGGATGTTTTTCGCGGAACGTGTCTACGAAACCGCTTTCCAGAAGTTCAGTCATCCATTCACGCTCGTGAGGTAAAAAACCAGAGGTCTTTTTGTTCGATTTGGGATTATGAATATCAACCTCGGTGTGTGCGACATTGTAATCGCCCGAAATGATCAGGTTAGGATGTGTTTTTCGTAATTCGTTCAAATATGGAATAAAGTCCTTCATGAAGTCATCTTTGATCGCCTGACGATGTTCCCCGCTGGAACCAGAAGGCACATACAATGAGATCACGGAATAATCGTCATAGTCTGCACGAAGTATCCGACCTTCTCCGTCGTAGACTGGCATACCAGACTCATATGAGACTTCATTGGGTTTTTGTTTGGTCAAAATTGCGGTACCGCTATATCCTTTCTTTTCTGCAGGATGCCAGTAGGTGTGGTAACCATGAGGCGCTAGCCAATCTTCGTGGAGCTGGTCTTTTTGAGCCTTTATTTCCTGAAGACAAATAATATCCGGCTGCTTTTCTCCTAACCATTCGAAAAAACCTTTCTTGGCAGCAGCTCGAATTCCGTTTACATTATAGGATACAATTGATAACATGATGATACCTTTGGCGTTTGTACATTTGATGTGTGACCTGGAAAGCCCATTTGTCATCCCAAAGCTCCACAATCACACGATTTCTCACAAACCGAAAATTTAAAGCTTTAGTTAGAGATGAAAAAGATTTTGCTCCTTTCCCTGATTAGCCTGTTTAGCATATGCATCTGGGCTCAATCTCCTGTAGGTTTTTGGAAGACCATCGATGATGAAACCCAGAAACCTAAGTCTATTGTCGAAGTCTATGAAGTGGACGGAAAACTGCACGCAAAAGTAGTCAAGCTTTTCCGCGAACCATCTGAAGAACAAAACCCGATGTGCGATGAGTGCAAAGGAGCTAAAAAAGATAAACCCATCATTGGTATGGAAATCATGTGGGGGCTAGAGAAAGATGATGACGAATGGGAAGATGGAAAGATTCTCGATCCTAAAAACGGAAAAGTCTATAGCTGCTATATTAGTCTTGAAGACGATAATACCTTGAAGGTTCGTGGTTTTGTAGGATTTTCTCTTATTGGCAGAACGCAATACTGGTATCGTACTGAAAAACCATAATAGGTTCTGATATATAAAATTAAAAAGCCCTTGCTTGAATCTTCAGGCAAGGGCTTTTTTTGTGTTAAAAAAACTATTCTCGAGTATAAAGCATCGTTGCTAGATAATAGCCTGCTCCAAAACCAACTACAGCGCCACGATCACCTGGAGTGCTATCAGCTTCTGGCTCATGGAAAAAACTGTCGAGTACAAATAGGCAGCTCGGAGCTGAGAAGTTTCCATATTTGTTAAACAACTTTTGAGAGCGTTCAAGCGCTTTCGGCGGCAATCCTAAAATGCCTTCTTCGCCAAAGCGCTGCAAAATAGCAGTACCTCCCTGGTGAATCGACCATTCCTTAATATCCTGAATATCGACATCCAGTTTTTCAAAAATCGGCTTCACCATTTGATCAGCAACCACTTCTGGAATTTGATTTTTGAGATCCTTATTGATCAAAAAACAACCCTGGTCCATGGAGATCAAATCGCCAGGTACGTAGTGTGTCTCAAGTTGATCAACTTTCAAGGCGGTTCCTTGTGCCTGATCGCGTAAACGCTCAGGAACTACAAGTAATCCGACTGCTCCATCTGAAAATAGAAGCATGGATGTCAGCAATTCACTGAAATGTTCATTGCGCTTCATCAAATCAGGTTTAGCCCACCAGGAACATTGGTCAAAGACATAGACAATCGCTGCGCGATCATGTTTCTGGCAATAGTTCACTGCTGACTCTAATGCATAGAGTCCTGCGGCGCAACCATAATTGGGAAGCTCCATTGGGGGACTATCCAGATTCAAGCCCATGTCTTGTGCAATTTTGCAAGCAAGATTAGGAAGTGCATCATGTTGAGGTGCGGCATTGTATGTAATACTCAAGTGGCCGACCTCTTCTATTCCGATATTCTCAGTAAGTTTTTCAATAATCTCTTTTCCCCATGATGCAGGAGAATGAGATTCGTCAAGCAATTCCATAGAAGGAAATGCATCGAGATTGAGAACGCTACTGCGTGCTTCAATTCCGAATCTTCGCGCTACGCGTGTTGCGAGTGCATGAGTTCGTTCGCCAACCCGGTCTGCAGCAAAAACTTTTTCTGCAATGAGTGATGAATCATACCTGGGTGGCAGGACAGTATGGGAGTCAATAATGTACGTGGGACGCATGGAAATAAACGTTAAGCAAGTAATAGGAATAATAGTGTGTACCCTCAAAAAGGAAGGTCACCAGTAGTACACGCAGCTAGGTAAGGAAGCGCATATTGTACGAGTATCTAAAAAACTCGTTATCCAAAAAAGTTTATCTCACTGAATTAATACAAAATACCCTATTATTTTACCGGTAAACAAGTATTTTTTCACTAAAAAGCATTTCCAATGACTGTAGAACGCAGTATTTGGACATATAATGATCAAAAATGCTTCCAGCCCTGAGCTTCAAGCTGAGTAGATGCGCCACTCTCTAAAATAACCTCTTTCTGGTTAATATCATCTGTAATTTTTCCGATAATATGTAATTCAGGTAAGTCTTTAATCAAATTATAGGCCTCTAAAGGCACAGTAAATACGAGTTCGTAATCCTCTCCGCCATTTAAGGCAAAAGTCCCTGGTCCTATCGAAAATTCTTCCGCTACTTTGATTGTTTGATAGTCGATAGGAAGTTTGTTCATGTAAATAACTACCCCAGTCCCGCTTGCTTTGCAAATGTGTAATAATTCACCTGCAAGTCCATCACTAATATCCATCATGGAAGTAGGCTGCACTTTTTTCTCACGAAGGCTCTGAATAACATCACCACGAGGCTCAGGTTTGAGCTGGCGCCCTATGACGTAATCAAAGTCCGTCAAATCAGGTTGCATCTCTGGATTTTTGAGGAAAGCTTCCTTTTCCCTGTCCAAAATAAGGAATCCTGCATACGCTGATCCGATATCACCTGATACACATACCAGGTCGTTAGGTTTTGCTCCACTTCGATATACAATTTCATCTTCACGTGCCTGCCCAAGTGCAGTAACCGAAATACTTAATCCCTGGGGAGATCCTGTAGTATCGCCACCTATCAGGTCAACATTCCAGTGATCGCAGGCGAGTTTAACTCCTTCATACAGTTCTTCCATTGCTTCAACAGTAAACCTGCTGCTCATAGCAATCGAAACAGTAACTCCATAAGGAATCGCATTCATCGCAAAGATGTCACTCAAGTTTACAGCCACAGCTTTATAACCTAAGTGTCTGAGTGGCACGTATGCCAGATCAAAGTGAACTCCCTCAACAAGCATATCCGTACTGACCGCAAGGGCTTGTTCTTCTCCCAAGCGGATGATAGCTGCATCATCACCGATGCCCTTTGCGAGCATATCTGCATGTTTCGATGGAAATCCTTTGGTAAGCTTATCGATTAGTCCGAATTCTCCAAGCTCAGAAATAGGGGTAAATGCCATGTATATCGTATTTGACTGCAAAGATACACGCTAAGATTTTCATAACTAACCCTTTATGCACATCAATAATACTCGTCGCATTCTCAGGTCCATTTTTCATCAAAAAACAGCCCTGAGAATCTTCCGGTATTCTCGGTCATGTGCACACACCTTCCCAAAAAAATCTCAGGGCGACTTTTCCTAAGAACTCTTGTTTTAAATATGATTAATTCATTTTTATTTAAATAAAGAGTATTAGTATTGTTATAGGCTGTGGAAAAGCGGAAAACAATTTTCGAAAGTTCTTGACTTATATGTTACTCACACTGCTATAGCTACTTATCTACGTAAAGACGATTTCCCTTTATATATGACTATCAAATGGTTACACCCACTATACACATTTGAGTGTGGATTGTGGATAATCTATAAAGCTGAAAACTAAGTACTAAAAAGGCAGTGAATAAGTCTGTGTATAAAAAATCGATTTTGTTCATGGTGTTGACAAGCTCAGGGTTTTCCCCAGAAAAGAGGCTTTTCCACATAGGTGTGAATTGTGTGAAGAAGGGGCACTGTGGTTATCCACCACAGTTATCCCCAATGGCTGTGGAACTACGAAAAAATGGAATATCTAGTAGTGATTATATGTGAATTGCTTATAAATCAGCAGCTTAGCTTTTAGGAATAGCATATATGTATTTCGTTTTCATATAGTCTCCAAAAAAGTTATCAATGGTGGGCGTGGAAAAGCTTACTGAGTTTTTTTATATCGAAAAAAATGTGGATGTAAAGATGAATATGTGGAGGCCTTGAATTTATATTAAAATATTGATAGTGAATGACTTAGATTCAATATGCCCGTATTTTTACGAATTGCTTTTTTGAAACTTAGGATATGTGGGAAAGGAGGAAGTCGTCCTTGTGGACTGGTGGCAGACCGGCAACTTGCGGTCGTTTAATCAATTATTTCACCATTAACACAAGAACGTAATCATGAAAGTTCTAAATGAAACCCAACAAGTCTCAGCCGAGACAAGCTTCAATGCACGATTTGCAGCATCGGCTATTTTTAAAACAGTATCCTTATTAGAAGGACGTTATGCAGCCGATTATCTCGACCGCATTTTGCGAGGAGAAAGCCGTTTTGGTTTTCGAGTCGAAAGCCACAAGCAATTAGAGACCTTTGGTCTTCTGGAGCGATTTTGGAGAACTCGCGTCATCGCACTTATGGATGTACTTGTCGAAGACGGCTTCCTTATTATTAAAGATGCAAATTATGGAAACCTTGATCTGGGAGAAGGAGGGAAGGCGTTTTTAGAAAACCCCCATGACATCTTTGTAGATACTAAACGCCTGCGCATTACTCCCAAAGACGGTATCGTCTACAGCCAACTTCGCCAACTGCGAAAAGAAATCGCAGAACAATCCGGGCTTATGCCATATGAAGTCTTCACCAACTTTGCCCTCAAAGGGCTCGTCAAGCAAAAGCCTGAAGATATCGCTTCGCTCAAGTCTGTTCCTGGAATGCAGCATGTTCAGGCTGACCGTTATGGCCAGGCGATTACAGATACGATAAAAGATGTCAATGAAAATGCCTGGAAGTTAATCACGGTGCGCAAAGCCCATTATCCTTCATCGCAGGAAATTAAGAGTCTGCTGGAATCTGGAAAGTCGCTACCAGAAATTGCGACTGCAAAAAGCTGGAATGAGGATTCGGTGATTCGTACGATCGAGTCGCTTCACCTTTCAGGTGAATTTGACGCGACTGAGTGGATCGAAAAACAAGTCGATGCCAAGGTCCTTAATAAAGGAATCAAATATTTTCAGCAAGTGGAGAACCAACTTCTGAAAGCTGCCTACGAAACATTGGAGCTGGACTATCGGACATTAAGAATGTGTCGCCTCTATATAAGTGAGGTTATCCAGATCGAAGATGAATTGAAGCTAGCAGCTTAAAAAACGGTTGTTAGGTGTTTTTTACGAGGGCTGGTCGCAAGGTCAGCCCTTATTTTTTCATCTTCACTTAGCGCATTTTGCGTCGACGATTGCGGATGTAGTCCTCAAAGATGTATTCGCCCAAACCTTGTAACGATGTATAAAAGGCGCGACCATTATTAACTTGGGTAAACTCCTGAACAAATTCTACCAACCAGTTATCCTGGGCAATCATAAATGTTGTAATCGGAATTTTCAGGCGGCGGGCCTGGGCTGCAAGGTTCAGCGTTTTGTTCAAAATCTTGCGATCGAGTCCAAACGAGTTCTTATAATAGCGGTCTCCTTCTTTCAGGCAAGTAGGCTTACCGTCTGTGATCATAAATATTTGCTTGTTATGCGTCTTGCGACGTCGCAACAAATCCATCGCGAGTTCCAATCCTGCAACCGTATTCGTATGGTAAGGTCCCACTTTTAGATAAGGCAGGTCCTTGACCTGGATTTGCCAGGCGTCATTTCCAAATACGATCACATCCAGGAAGTCTTTAGGATACTTGCGCATGATCAGTTCCGAAAGGGCCATGGCCACCTTCTTGGCTGGGGTGATACGATCTTCTCCGTACAAAATCATGGAGTGAGAAATATCGATCATAAGCACCGTTGCCACTGTGCTCTTATGCTCCGTTTCGCGTACGCTCAAATCTTCCTGCGTGAGCTTGAAGTCATCTAAGCCATGATTAATCTGAGCATTGCGGAAGGATTCCGTGAAGGCAATATTTTCTAATGGATCACCAAATTGAAAATCACGCAGCTCGCTAAGTGCTTCTTCTCCATTTCCGGAGTAGGAAGTGCGGTGATTACCGCGACCACTGCGCTTTAGTTTTCCGAAAATTTCTTCCAGTGAACGTTGACGAATGCTTTGTTCTGATTTTGCGGTAATATTAAAAGAGCCACTTTCAGCTTCGTCTTCTTTGATGTAGCCGTTTTTCTTTAAATCTTCGATGAAATCGCCCATACCATATTCATCAGTAGTCAGGCCGTATTCACGGTCGAGCTGATTCATCCACGAAAGGGCTTCGCCTACTTCGCCAGAGGTATGAGTAAGTAATTCAAGAAAAGTATCGAGCAATCTTTCGAAGTCACTTTTTCCTTTTCCTTTAAATTCCGAAAATTGGTATCCTAGCATGTTAATTCAAATTTACACCAATTCTATGTATTTACGTTTTCAGTTTTGTACACTTATATTACTACTACTCATGAGCACAGGAGAAGTTTTGAGCCAAAACACAAATGATTCCTTGCCATATCGAGAAATTCCGCCTTATCCTGATAAGTATAATGCCTGCACTGTAACTGCCCGGATGGTAGATGGTTTGGGCTTTCGGTATTATTGGGCAACTGAAGGTTTACGCTCGGAAGATCTTGCTTATAAGCCTAGCGCGGATGCGCGTTCTGCCGGCGAAACACTCGATCACATTCTTGACCTTGCAGAACTTGTGTTGAATGCGGTGAAGCTTCAGCCCAATATTCGTCCAAACGAAAGACCTGAAATGACTTTTTCTGAAAAGCGAAAATTGACACTCCTTTATTTAAAAGAGGCTAGTGATATTTTGAAAGTGAGTAAAAACAAAGACATGAAAAAGTTTAACCTTGTCTTTAAGCGCGGCGATAACGAATCTTCATATCCTTTTTGGCACCAACTCAATGGGCCTTTGGGCGATGCTTTATGGCACTGTGGACAGATTGTATCCTTTAGAAGAGCCTCTGGAAATCCATTTAATTCCAAAGTAAGTGTCTTTCAAGGAAAAGTGAGAGAGTAGTATTTCAGCGTTTTTAGTACCAATAGCCTAGATTTTGCTTGAAATGGGGGCTCTATTCTTTTTCTCACATCATTTACCAATATACTACCTCTCTATCCGCTACCGTTGTATATTTGCTCGCTGGATGGTGTAAACGGAAAAAATTTCCCTAAATTCGGCTTGGTACCATTTATTGGAAAATTTGACCTTCAAAAACGCCCTACCAATTTCTACAGCGATCAATCAAATCAAGGGAACGTTCATGAAACAACTGTATGCAATAATCTTTGTCTTACTAGCATGTCTAATGCTAGGGACGCCTCTCATTGCCCAGGGCCCTGGCTATGCTTCTTTCAAGCAGGCTGAGAACATGCGCAAACAAAACCGTTTGGCAGAGGCAGTTCAGAAGTACGAAGAAGCAATCAACCTGGAGAATACGAACTACAAGTATTACTTCAACAAAGGAAAAGCGGAATATCAGCTCAAAGATTACGCAGCTGCTAAAGAATCATTTAAGCAGACCGTAAACTATCGTCCTGAATATACACCTGCTTATACCTTGCTGGCAAAGCTCGCCCGCAAAGAAAATCCACCTAATACGGAGGATGCAATCTATTACTATGAGCAAGCTGTAAAGTTTGAGCGTTCCGACGCAAAACGAGTTCAGTATAATATGCTCCTTGTAAACTTGCTCCTAAAAGAGAATCGTACTTACGATGCTCGCCGCTACTTGGAGGAAGCTCGTCGACTCAATCCCGACAATCCACAAATCCTCTACTATACAGCAGAAATTGCTGCGGAGGAAGAAGACTGGAACAGCGCACGTGCTGATTATGAGCGCGCACTGGAGTCGGATAAGTTGCGATCAGCATCTGATGCCCAAAAAGCAAAATACTTTTACGGCCTTGGACTAGCACACAGTAAGCTAGGTGATATGGAAAATGCAAAGCGCGCCTGGGCTCAGGTGAAGTCTTCGCAATATCGCCGCCTTATTCAGCGTGAGCTTTCCAAGAATAACGAAATTTATTACTACAAAATCGCAATAAGCTACTATCTAAATGGTGAGTACGAGGAAGCAGATCGTTACCTCGACAAGTCATTAGAATTACAGCGTGATTTTGCACGTGCCTACATTTTGAAAGGAAAAATGGAAAGCAAGCAAGGTAATGGATCTCGCGCAGTGGAGTACTTTGAGCGAGCGATTGACTTGGAAGATGATCCTGCTCGTAAGGCAAAAATGTACGGAATTGTAGCTAAAATGCAGTTGCGTAATGATGACAGCTATGGAGCTATTTCGTCTGTTGAGCGTGCTATTTCACTTGGAACAGGATCTCCTAGTGTCTCACTCTTGTACATGCGTGCAAAAGCTGAGTACCAGTCTGGTCGTTACCGTGATGCAATCAGTAGTTTACAGACGATACTGTCTGCAACCAATGACCCAAAAGCGAAAGCTCGCTACAACTTTTTGCTAGGAATGGCTTCTCGCCGTGCCGGTGAATCTGAAGCTGCAGAGCAAGCTTTCCGCGGAGCAATGTTTGGACCTTACAAGCCAGCTGCTTCTGTTGAACTAGAAAACCTGAAAGGAAGAAATAACTAACAGCGTTTTTTCTTTTATTATTATTATGGTAAAGCCCCGAAGCGAAAGCTCCGGGGCTTATTTTTTTTAGTCTTCGCTGTTCGAAAAAAGAGGCTCGATGTCCCAAGCACAAAGTCTAAACTACCTTGAATATAGAGCCTAAAGCCTCGAACCTAAAAGAGAAAATCCACTACTTCGTAACAACCGTCCAGCTCAATAGATCAGGGTTTTCTTTGATACTCGCCATATCAGTAGTGAGCTTAATTTGTTTTCCTTTCTCGTCTACAAAATCAACCTTTACGCCTTTGGCTGTATACATAGCTTGAACAGGTTTCGCAAAGTTCAAATAGACGTGGTAACTCATTTTACCCATAGAAGCCCCAAGCTGGTCCATGCTTCCGCCCATCATTTCAGATAATTCATTTTGCTGATCTCCTAGCTGGTCACCGAGTGCCATATTAGGATCAGGACTGAATGTATTCGAAAATTGATTTTTAGTTGGATGCTCATAAGGGTTTCCTCCAGCCATTCCGGCACGACCTAGTTCTTTCAGAGCCTGGTTTAGCGCTGCACTATTTTCGAAGTCGAAAGAAATCCCAAATTTGAAAGACTCCATATCGTTGTCAACACTGAAATTGCTGATGCCATCTAGGCTAGCCAAAGGGCTTTCATCAGCACTCGGCATTCCAGGCAGATCCATAGGAAGCTCCCCGTCTCCTTCACCAAAGTCCATCATCATGCGCATCATACCTTTCATTTCGCTCATGTCGACGACATATTTCATGGAGCCACTACCATCTTTATTAAAGGTAAAATGGTCTTCCATTGTGAGGCAGCTGCTCATGGTAAAAGCGAGTACCACGGCCATTACCGCTAGTTTGAGAATGCGTTTCATGTATTAATTGTATTCGTTAAAATGTTTGCTATACGTATTTAGCGTTTGAAGTTGTTGGGTATTGCAATAATAAGGAACGCTGGCGAATGAAAGTTTGTTAGTTTTAATATCATAAACTTTCTTATTAAGCTTACTAACCTCTTTCAGCGCTTTAACCAATGTGCTGATGAGCTGACAGAGGTGGGTGTAAAGCAGCCATATTTATAAATGAAACGCTTCCCATTCATATTCGCTCTGCTGGCAACCTTGCTTGTTGCGGCTATTCCTGCAATCGCTTTTTGGCTCAAAGGAGAACCACGTTTTGCACGTATGGGAGGCGATATCAATGTCGTATCATCATCGATTCAAGGCGCACTTTGCTGGCCTTGGACAGACTGGTTTCAGCATCGCTGGTGGCGTATCGCAGTTGCTTTTCCCTGGTTTTTGGCGGTCGGTTTTTTGTTCCAAATAATTCATCGACGCTTGTTGAAAGGGAACTATCGCTACGTGTGGGCTGGCGTCATTGTGCTCTGGATTGTACTGCGATTATTTCCAGGAATATTGATGCTTGGAGAAAATGAAAAAGCGAGCAAAAGTGTGGGAACAGTAGCGCGTGGCGAACTGATCAATGGCAAGCGAATTCCCTACCAGGGAGCGAATTATCGCGGTTATTCGTTCGCGGGTTATCTCGCCGGCCGCACGTTCGTCCATGGAAATGTGCGCGATGCTATTCTTGAAACATATGCCGCATTAGCGACGAGTTTGCCTGAGCAGCAATTTGTGATCATGGAAACAGGGAAGCGATTCGGAGGAAAAATTCTTCCTCACCGCACCCACCAAAATGGCTTAAGCGTCGACTTCATGACGCCACTTTCGAAAAACGGAAAAGCTTACGTCGCCAGCGGCTTATTCAATGGTTGGGCTTATGGCCGTGATTTTGATAACAAAGGAAATAAGGACGACATCACGATGGACTATGAAGTGATGGCGCAGCATCTGTTAGCGCTTGAAAAAGCCGCTCGCAATCATGGCCTACGTATCAACAAAGTGATTTTCGATCCCGTCCTCCAGCCTTTTTTATTCAAAACAAAAAGCGGGAAAAAACTGAAAGGGCGCATGCGCTTTACGCGGAATCGCGTTGTGGTCAGGCATGACGATCATTATCATGTGGACTTTGGGTTGCGGTGATGGGAACTAGGCCTGATATTCAATTGCCCTTGTTACTTTAGAGGCTTCGGTTTTTCTTGTCGCCTTATCTTTAGAGATTTCAAATTCCAGCTTTTTAATAAGCAACTTCCACCAAACCAAAGCTGGTATTAGCTTACCAGAATGCTCTTCTAGTCTATATATAAACTCAAGATTGGGAGATTCTCGATTATTAATGATTCGACTCAGCTTTGTATAGTGAGTATTGAGGTCTTCTGATATTCGCTTCTTTGTGCGCTTTAGAATTCTAATATACTCCGCTAACTGAACGCCAAAGTCCATACTAGTATCATATTCCAGGTTTTCGATGTAATCTTCTAATTGATAGCGGAATCTTAGCAAATCAGAGTATAACCTTTGTTCTTCCGTTTTCTCGGCAAGCATTTTGAACCTAAATGCTTTCAATTCTTTATCAGCTTCTTGACGTTCCTCAGGAGTCAAGTCTGCTGGTATGAGCATAGAATCAGCGATTTCTTCATCGCTGTAATGCTTGCTTAATTGCTGGTATATTTTTTCGTAATTATTCATGGTTCAGATACTTATTGATAATTGACTGGGAGGTTTCAAGAAAGACAACCATGTTCCTTCCCATCTGCATAAAACCAAATTTTTGATGGTAGTAATCTACAAGCTTGGTCTTTGGAATTAATGATACGAAACCATCATATCCCTTTTTAAATGCCATTTTACAAACAAAGCCAATCAAACAACCTGGTATTCCATCTATTTCTTTGTGCTTACCCTGATGTTTGATCACAGACTCTACCAAGTTGATATGTATTCTCAACTCTTCTGGTATTTCAGTAAAGGATATCAGACCGAGTGTTTCGTCAGTACCTATCTTTTTGATTGCATACACCTCATTTTCTTCTTCCAGAGACCAATCAAACTGAAAGTTTTTGTTTCCTTTCAGTTTCTTGACTTGATGCTTTGCCAACTTCTTTATTCTGCTATTGACCTTTTCTCCAGTCTTGGTGTTTACCAAATTCATTGAGCGGCTCTATTATTTGTACTACAATATACTGAAAAATGTTTTATGAAATATGTAAATATTATTTATGATGCTTTTTTATATACAATCGCGTCATCGTCAGGCATGACGATCATTATCATGTGGACTTTGGGT
>JBGCFB010000333.1:0-17468 GCA_045106685.1 Bacteroidia bacterium
TATTTGGGTTTGTGAATATAGCTTTTCACAAAGATGGGGCATTCCTCCTGAAACTGAGAATCGTACTGAATACTCCACAGGAACGCATCGGCTTTATATAGAGGTGATGAATGGAGAAAATTTTCTCATTGGGACCAGTAAGCCAGAGGAATTACGAAAGCTAATTGCTCAGTATATTAATACTGGAGTTATCAGCCAGGATGATAGTATAGGTGATGGATTTACCTTATTTACTGTAGGGATGGAAGAGGAGCTAAGAAAGCTTTTGCCCAGATTTGAAAAGGTATTTGAGGTAGATCTTCATTTTCATAACGAGGAATGGGAGGTGATTGAATCAGTAGAAGAAAATGGGGAAATCTATGTGAGTATAAGTCGGATCCAAACCGAATCCCCAATACCTGGTATAAACGACATTTTTCATTCAATTTCCATCGCAGTAAAATTAAATAGGACCAGACCGGATGCTTACTTCGATGAAGTTGGCTGGAAACTGCATCGTGAGTTTAAAACGCCCGTTCATTTAATGGGATTTATGTTCCCTGACGAAGATAGTACTCAGGGGCATTTAATAACCACCCAAGTTTATAATGAAGAAAAAGCGTAATACATTTGACCAAAATATAGCGCCTTCCCCATGTCAACAAAAAAGATCAAAAAGACCAAAACCCGCCTGCATCCGCGCAACCGCAACCGCGATCGCTATGATCTGGAGGCTTTGGTGGAGGCGGTGCCTGAATTGGAGGCGTATATCAAGCTAAATAAGTATGGCCGGGAGTCCATCGACTTTTCTGAATCGGCGGCGGTGAAGCTGCTGAACAGAGCCCTTCTGAGTCATTATTATGGCATCAAGCGCTGGGAGTTTCCTGACACAAATCTGTGTCCTCCTATTCCTGGAAGGGCTGATTATATTCATTATATCGCGGATTTGTTGCTAGACTGCAATCAGGGCGATGCGCCTAAAGGCAGCAATATCACCTGCTTTGACCTCGGCGTCGGTGCTAATTGCATCTATCCGATCGTCGGTGTGACGGAGTACAAATGGAAGTTTATCGCCTCGGATATTGATCCAAAATCGCTGAAAGCGGCGCGCCATATTATTAATGTAAACCCTTCCCTCAAGGGCAATATTTCCTGCCGACTACAGGAAGATTCCAACGTGTTTTTTAAAAACGTACTTAGAGAAGACGAGAAGGTCGATGTCACGATTTGCAATCCGCCATTTCATGGATCAGTAGAAGAAGCGCAGCGCGAAGCCAAGCGTAAAGTCGAAAATTTGTCAGGCAAAAAAGGCAAGAAACTCAAGCTCAATTTCGCAGGGATAAGTAATGAGTTGATCTACGAAGGCGGAGAATTTGCCTTTATCACTAAGATGATAAAGGAGAGTGTTGACATCGGAAAGCAGTGCTACTGGTTTTCGACACTCGTCTCCAAACAAGCTCACCTCAAAGGCATTTATGAGTTACTGGAGGAAGTTGATGCGCATCAGGTGGAGACCTTGTATATGGGCACCGGCAATAAATTTAGCCGCATTGTAGCCTGGACCTTCCTCTCAGATGATGAGCAACGAGCCTGGCGTGTTGATCGTTGGGGAAGTAGTGATGCTCCTGCTGAAAAGGAGGTTTGGGATTAAAGCCGTTACCTGATGAAAAATATCATTTTTATTCTCCTTTTATGTTTTTCATTTGGGAAAATGCAGGCTCAGTCGAAGACTGTTTTTCTTCAAATTGATACGATTACTATCCATAAAAGCAAGCTGAAACAAGATGCTCTTTTTGATATACTAGAGAGTCGGTTTGCAGGATGTTCCGGAAGAGACTATGGTTGTTTGGTGAACCTTGATTTAGAAAGATACCCGCATTTTTCTGATACTTTTTTCTTGAAAAATGATAGCAGTGAAATCTTCATTCCAATTGATATTCATAGAGGCGGAGTCCGACTTCAAAGCTTTCACAATGAAGATACCGTCAGGATTAATCACCTTGAAATTTTCGAAACTCAGGCCCCAGATACTATCTATTCTACTAAAATAGACTGGAAACTCAGGTATGGTGAATTAGATACGAATGCCGTAAAGATTAAAAAAGAGGTAATGATAACCAAGGAAATACCACCACCTGATAGTATCACTTTATGTATAAATGGTATCAGATATTCATCGGCCTTTTCTCTGAAAGATTCAGGTTATATGACAAGATCCCGTGGGCATCGGTATAAACCTAGGAAGAGCTATAATAAAAAGGGAGAATACAAGAAGCGGGGGTTGTATCTGAATGTGATTAGCCATTCAACTAACTGGTATTGGGAAGCGATAATTAAACGTAAGAACTAGCCCTTTTTCCGCTTTTTGATAAACATCATTATCCGAATCGCTAATACGCCCAATAATGAAAGCGCCATAAAGGCCATCAGAATATATTGGCCAGATAGTGGTAAGCGATCACTGAAAAACAGATCGAACACGAAAACGATTGCAAGGATGATTAAAATTTTATCTTCGATTTTTTTGAGCTGAATTTGCTCGCTGCTAACGAGCCATTCGCGGTAGATTGCGTTTTCTGGAAAACGACTTGAAAGCCTTTTGAAGTTTTTCGCGGCCTCTCTTTTTTTACCAAGGTGCCAATAGGCTACTCCTTGATCAAAGAGTAGTATTTTATAATAATTTTGTTCCAGTAAGTCGGTGCTTTTTGTGTCTGAATATGATTCATATAGTCCTAATGCATACTGAGATGCCTTTGCTGTTTTGCTATATTCTTCGAGTTGAAATAAGCAATGCGCATAGTCCGATGTAAAACGCATCTTTTGGTACATACAATCACGATCCTCTCCGCAATGAGTTCCTTCAATCATAACCTGATGCTGCTCATACAGGGATACAAACTCGGCAGGTTTTGGTGTGAAATCAGGTGTGTATGTCTGGGTGTGGAGGGTGGCGAGGTCCATGCGGTATCAAGGTGTTTTTGTTTGTAAAAATAGGGAAAACACTTGAGGCTTCGGAGAAGCCAGAGGTCGGTAGCATTCAGGTATTTTTGTCAAAATCGCTTCGGAGAAGCGAGACTCATTCAAACCATTCAAAAAGATATTCAGATTTATAGTCTATTTCAAGTTTATTCAAAATTTGAATGTATTCTTCTTTGAATGATTGTTTTTTGTGATGCTCTGGCTGGTTTAGAATATATTGAATAACCTGATTTGTTTGACTTTTGCTATAAGAAAATGGGCTTGTCTGTTTTTTACGGCGAAAACAAGCTGTACGTGAAGTTGTGTAAATGCATCTGCCATGCTTCAAAAATAGAATATAGGAGGTTAAGTCTCACTTCTCCGAAGCGAAAATAAATGTATGTCCAGGTGCTGCCCACCTCTGGCTTCTCCGAAGCCGCACTCCATTTGTAGGATGATTTTTATCCTAGCCCCCCCCAAAAAAGCCAATCACCAGCATATGCTGAGTTCAAGGTATAGTTTACGTCTTTAGGTTAAGGATGATAATTAAGTATTTGGGTTTTGAAAGCAGCGTAGAATTTGTTGCCAAAGGCAACATTGCTTCGGAGAAGCAAAAGGTGGGTAGCATTTGTGAGCATTTTTATTTCCCGCTTCGGAGAAGCGGGACAACTAACGTCTCGCTTCTCCGAAGCGAAAACTAGGGTTATATCATGGGCTACCCACCTTAAGCTCCTCTGGAGCTTTTCCCCTAAAAGGGAAGTTTATTTTAAGACAATTTTTTACACGTATCGTTAGATAGATTTTAGTCAGGAAATAGGAGTCGCCAATTCATTTCCCTAACCCATATCCCCCCCCGAAAAAAAACTCCTCACCAGCGAAAATGCTAATGAGGAGCTTTTATTCTACAAATCCCTCCGTTTCTACTTCGCCGCTTTCTTCTCTTCGCGGATCAGGTTCTTGGGATTTTTGATGGTCTTTTTTTCCAGTGCCAAATCAAGGACTTCTGACATGTGTGCAACATAATGAACCTCAACGCCTTCAAGATAATCTTGCTTGATTTCGCGCATATCCTTCTCGTTTTCTTTACACATGATCAAGGTTTTGATGCCAGCACGAACTGCCGCCAATACCTTTTCCTTGATGCCACCAACCGGAAGCACCTTGCCACGCAAGGTAATCTCGCCGGTCATGCCGAGACGAGGCTTCACCATGCGCTGAGTGTACAGCGAAGAGAGCGCCGTCATCATCGTGATACCCGCCGAAGGTCCGTCTTTAGGGATCGCGCCGGCAGGAATGTGCACATGCACGTCCCATTGCTTAAATGCTTCATCCGGGATGCCCATTTCATCGGCATGCGCGCGCAGATAGGTGAAGGCCAGACTTGCCGATTCCTTCATCACATCACCGAGTTGACCAGTGAGGTGGAGCTTGCCGGTTCCTGGTGTGAGGATCGCCTCAATAAAGAGGATGTCACCACCCACAGGTGTCCAGGCCAAGCCTACAGCTACGCCCGGCGTATCGATATTCGTAAGCTTCTCCAGCTCAAAGCGCTGTGGCCCGAGCAAGTCGTCGATATTGGCCGCGGTGACTTTGATCGAATCAGACTCGCCTGTTACGATTGCCTTAGCAGCTTTGCGACAAAGAGCGTCGATTTTCTGGCGAAGCTGGCGTACACCCGCTTCACGTGTGTAATGCTCCACAAGCGATTTTAGCGCGCCAGGATTGATCGTGATCTGTTTAGCTTTGAGGCCGTGCTCCTTGCGAGATGCTGGCACCAGGTGACGCTTCGCGATCTCCAATTTTTCTTCTATCGAATATGAATTAATCTCGATGATCTCCATACGATCCAGCAAGGCCGGATGAATCGTGTTGAGTGAGTTTGCAGTGGCTACAAACATCACTCTGGACAAGTCGTATGGGAGCTCGAGGAAATTATCTCTAAACGTGTTATTCTGCTCAGGATCAAGTACTTCCAGTAGGGCAGATGCTGGATCGCCTCGGTGGTTTGATCCTATTTTATCAATCTCATCGAGCATAAAAACAGGGTTGCTCGTTTTGCTACGCTTGAGTCCATGAAGGATACGTCCAGGCATCGCGCCGATATACGTACGGCGGTGTCCTCTGATCTCTGCTTCATCGTGCACACCTCCAAGCGAGACGCGGATAAAGTCTTTGTCGAGCGCACGCGCAATAGACTTTCCGAGGGAGGTTTTACCTACTCCTGGAGGGCCATAAAAACAGAGAATTGGAGCCTTCTTCGTTGTCTGAATTTTCAAAACAGCAAGGTGCTCCAGGATACGGTCTTTTACTTTTTCCAAACCATAGTGGTCGGCATCCAGGATCGACTCAACGTCCTGGATGGTAAAATCATCTTCTGAATATTTCGACCAGGGAAGCTCCAGCAAACGCTCGATGTAGTTGGTGACTACAGCGTAATCCGGCATAGCAGGGGAGAGGCGGGAGAGACGCGTGATCTCTTTCTTAAATGCGTCACGCACTTCATCCGGCCAGTCTTTTTCTGCAGCCTTGGCGCGGTATTCTTCAAGATCATTTTCAAAGCCGCCTTCACCCAGCTCGTCCTGAATCGCCTTGATTTGCTGGCGCAGGATGTATTCGCGCTGCTGCTCGTCCATGTCCTGGCGAACCTTGGTTTCGATCTCTTCGCTCAATTCAAGCACATGCAGCTCATTGCTGAGGTGCTTAAGGACTAATTCGCCTTTTTCCTTGAGGTCATTTTTTTCTAGAATCTCCTGCTTTTCAGCAACGGTGATATTGAGATTACCGGCGATAAAATTGATAAGCTGTCCCAGCTCTTCAATATTGTCAAGTGCGATTTGAGCTTCTGATGGAATGTGCGGAGCAAGCTCTATAATGTCTCCTGCTTTTTCGCGGAGCGAGTTGAGCAAGGCCTGCATATGCTGCGATTCTGGCATATGTTCCTCCACATGGCGTACCTGAGCAGCGAAATATGGCTCTATTTGCACAAATTTTTCCACCTCAATTCTGCCTCTACCCTGAATAACAATGGTAATGCTACCGTCAGGCATGCGGATCATCTTGAGGATGCGCGCAGCAGTCCCTTGCTTATATAAGTCATCCGGGGCAGGGTTTTCTATGATATCGTCCTTTTGCGTAAGGACTCCGATCATCTTGTCAGGAGTCTGGTTGGCATCTTTAACGAGCTGTATCGACTTGTCTCTTCCTACTGTGATGGGCATCACCACGCCAGGAAAGAGCACCGTATTCTTCAGAGCCAAAATCGCCAAAGGCGCGTCGGAAGAACCCAGGTCTTGGCCCTCATTGTCGAGTGCCTCTACCAAATCGGAGAGCTCGAGGTCCATGAGGCTATCAGAATCAAATTGTGGATATGTCAATGTGTCAGTTCTTTATGGAGGGTGTCAAAATCGGGCCGCAAATTTAACGAAATGAATAGGCTTTATTCTAATCTCATCGCGTTTGTTCGCTGCCTATTTACAAAAGAGGTGCCTCAAACGATATTCAAGCCATAATGTCAATGAGCAGCCAAAACCATCATTGAGGACTGCTAACCTCTGTCAGCGTCATAAATAAAGTGGTAAAGCGGTTGGAACCTAACAGAGGTTAGCAACCGATACAAAACTAACCGCGATAATCATTAATGTTTAAACTGTCTGCATGAAATTTGGATGGGTTAAACGACCTGTGTTCTTTTGTAATCTGTTTTACGCATAACAAACCTTTAAGGCATGAGTATCAATATCGTTGATGTAGTGAGTTTGGCTGGGGCCCCAGGGCTTCACCAGGTAGTAAAGAAAGATGAGCGAGCAATTGTCATCGAGTCTATCGATGAGCGCAAAAAGCGCCAGTTGGTAAAAGGAAGCATGATGCTTTCCAAGCTTTCTGATATCACGATGTATACAGACGATGACGACGATGACGCCACGCTACCCAATATTTTTCTTGCCATAAAAGAAAAGTACAATACAGATCTTCCTGTTACCAAAAAGAGCAAGAATGATGACTTGATGAACTTCCTCGGCGAAGTTTTGCCAAAGTATGATAAGGAGCGCGTTTATCCTTCCAACGTCAAAAAGCTCATTAGCTGGTTCCATATTCTCAATGAGAATGGTATCGACCTCGTAGTCAAAGAGGAAGAAGAAGAAGTAGAGGAGAAGGAAGACGACAAAAAGAAAGATGCCAAGAAGAAAGACGCAAAGAAGAAAGACGACAAAAAGAAAAGCGATAAGCGAAAAGGCATGAAGGGTTCTGACAAAATCTAAGTAACCCTAACGGCCAATAGCCAGGAATGAATCTTCACCCTGCCATTGTACACTTTCCGATTGCCCTGCTCTATGCAGCCTGGCTGCTGTACATTGTACATATGCTGAAAGTCGATAAGCGCCCTTGGGGCTTCGTTGCTCAATGTGCGCTGATAGGTGGGGCAGTCATGCTAGTGGCTAGTTTGCTTACGGGAAGCATGGCAGAGGATAATGTTGCCAAAGGCTCTGCAGCAGCAGAGGTTCTCTCTGATCACGAGCTAGGTGGCTATATCGTAACCTGGCTCACGATGATGCTGGCAGGCTGGTCAGGCTGGCGGCAGTCTCAATGGAAGCGCGCCGAGCTTGGTGGCTTTATCGGTCTGCTTACCTTGCTTGTCGCGTTGATGACGTATAGTGCGTTATTGGGAGGTTCGCTTGTATATGAACACGGAATAGGCGTGACTTTACCTGCGGTAATTCCATCCTAATTGTGAATGCAGACAACTCTTCCCAACAGAACAACCCGTCGCTTGCTACCTGACCAATTCCAGCCCTTGCGAAAGCGCATACTTCATTGGGCGGCTGGTTTTCCCTATGCCCAGGTGCTTGATAACTGCGGAACCACGATTGATCGCTACGGTGAATATGAGTTACTCGTGGGGGTGGGTTTAGAGCATGCTGCGGTGGACACATGGGAAAAGGCTTCGTCTCTACTGGCCCAGCAGTGGCTTATGGGCGCTTTTCCTTATGATCTCAAAAACATATTTGAACCAGGATTAAAAAGCAATAATAAAGCGCTTTTTGATTTGCCTGAGGTGGCCTTATTTCAACCTGCTACCATTGTTGCGTTGAAACGAGGAAGCCACGAGTTGGAAATAATAGGGCCTGATCTGGGTTTGAAAAAAGCCTTGCGCACGCCATTACCAGTAAGCGATCTGCCTGAACGGCCGGACTTCGTTTCCAATTTCTCCAAAGAAGGATATATCAAAACCATCGAGCAGTTGCGGGAGCATATTGCTGCGGGTGACTGCTATGAAATAAACCTCTCGCAGGTTTTTCACAGCTACACACATATCCCCGACCCAGCATGGCTTTTTGATCAATTAGTGACTGTTTCGCCAGTACCGTTTGGTGCGATGCTAAAGTGGAAAAACCACTGGTTATTGTGTGCTTCTCCTGAGCGTTTTTTACAAAAAAAACAGCAAGTCCTCCGTACTCAGCCTATCAAAGGAACGGCTGCAAGAGGACGCAATTTGGAAGAAGATCAGGCGAATATCGAATATCTCAAACATTCCAAAAAGGAACAGGCTGAAAATGTCATGATCGTCGATCTGAGTCGAAATGATCTCTACAGAGTGAGTGAGACAAATTCTGTTCACGTTCCGTATCTATTTGAAATTCAGACCTTTCCGACGGTACATCAGCTGGTGTCTACGGTAGAAGGCAAGGCCCGTGAGGATGTTTCTGTTACGGATATTATCGAGCAAATATTCCCTCCAGGTTCCATGACAGGTGCGCCGAAAGTGAGCACCATGAAATTGATCGAGCAATATGAGCCGCAGGCTCGCGGCCTGTATGCCGGCTCGGTTGGCTACTGCTCACCAGAAGGTGATTTTGATCTGAATGTCGTAATTCGAACCCTCCAGTATAATAGCGAAACAGAGCGCTTGGAGTATCAGGTTGGCGGTGCCATCACCTATGATTCAGACCCGGAATCCGAGTATGAGGAAACGCTTATTAAGGCGGAGGCTATACGTAGGGTATTTGCGTAAGGAAATCCTCGCTGTTCGCTGTTTGATCCTCGCTGTTCGATTTTCAAAAAGACGAGCATCAAGCATCTAGCATCAAGGATCGAGGTTTGGTAACAACTCCTCAGCACGCTCCCGATACGTCTTACTTTCCTTACTTAGCTGTTCCAGGTAAATATTGGCGCTTCTTTTTTCTCCTTCATCGTATGCTAAAAGCGCCTTATACCATATCGCATCAAAGCGAAAGGCACTTTCTGGATTGACGCTATTTAGGGCATTCTTTGCTTGAAGGTATTGCTTCGTTTGTAAAAAGGAAACTCCAAGATGTAGGTAGGCAAAATCCCTCCGTTGAAAGCTGCTATCCGCCAGTAATTGCTGAAGTGCAACAATGGCAGCCTCATATTCTTGTCCATTGACCAAGGCATTCGCCTTCGCGAATTGTAGATCGGTATTCTCGCTCCCTCGCTGGCCAAGACTAAGTTGGATATTCGCATGATGCTGCGCAAATAATTGTTTTTGAGAAGGCTGAGGCTTTCTAAAGCCCAATTGCCATATACCTAAACCTACCAACATCATAAGGGTTGCAGCAATTAGCCATGGCCCAAGCCTTATAGTTTTTGTGGCCGGTGCCTGTTGCTTATACTGCTGCTTCCACCTGCTTTTTAATGCCAATTCTGCTTCCAGGTCTACCGACTCTCTAGCCATGCGATAGGCTTGCCATTGGGCGTACCATTCTCCTCCTTCTGCGATGCTAGCTTCAAACGCACGTTTTTCATCCTCGCTTAGCGAGGATGCCATATAGGCATCTGCCTTATCTATGAACTGATTTGAGAATTCCATGACTAAAAATAGGAGAGAATATAATTGACTATTAGCGATTAACGATTTCAGAATTAGCGCCAGAGGCACTAGCGATGATGTCCATAAGTTTTTTCATACATCGATGCCGCAGGCTGCCAGCGGTATTGGCATTTTTTATCCCGATTTTTTCTGCAATTTCTCCCATATCCTCGTAGCCCCAGTAATAGCGTAACATAAGCAACTCCTTACAATTTCCAGAAAGCTGCTCCATAAAGCGCTTCAATCGAAGTACCTCTTCGCGGGTGATCGTACGCGCTTCAGCGTTGGGACTCAGGTCTTTGCTGTCGGGTGGTTCGGGTTCCATTACTGGGTTAGTCGATTTTTTTCTCACCTGATCAACACACCTTCTGAAAAAAATCGTCTGCAAGTATGTCGATAGCTTACTTTTTTCTTCAAACTCACCGGCTGAAACCTGCTTTACAATAGCAATAATAGTATCACTATAAGCATCAAAGGCTTCTTCTTCATTAAGCTTATGCTTCTTCTGAGCATGTTTGATAAGACCGTCGTATTGTTGGAAAATAGCATCAGCTGCAACTTCCTTTTTTCGGCCTCCTGCTTTAAGATGTTGTATAAGCTCAGCTTCGGTCATGTTGATCGTCAAGCGTGTTTTTCCGACTCATGGTAAAAGTAGTGGTTTCCACCGAAAATAGTACCTTCAATTGTTATGAGTATTTGCTTACGTTTCAGCGTTATCCTTATTGTATCCTCTCTATTGGGTATGAGCGGTGCTTATGGACAGATTGATTTAGATGATATTGTTACAAAAAGCCTCAAAAACAAAAATTTCGAACCTGTACAAAGGGTGATTGATTCTGCCAGAAATGTAAATGGGGTTCATGATACGATTCTGGGACAAACATTTCATTGGGAAGGAATAATGGCTGTGATGAAAAAGAATGATCATCGCCGCGCATATAAACTCCAGCTCAAGGCTGACTCGCTAATGAAAGAGGTCTCCGAATTGAAGAAAGTGAAACTGTGGGCTGATTTGGGAACATCTGCCTATCGATTAAAGCGATATGATATTGCGGGCGATTTTGTCAATAAGGCGCATGACGCTACTACTCTTCACCAATTTTCACCTGCCGCTTATCAACTGCGAATTTTACTTACAAAAGGCTCTTTACTCATCAATGAAGGTGACATGGAGGGAGGCCTTGCAGATTTTCTAAAGGCTAAAGCTATTTTTGATAAAGGAGGCTTTGATACAGAAGACTACGAAGGTAGAATTATCGGAAGTATTGGCTTTGCCTATGATCGGATGGCCTTGTACAAAGAGGCTATTCCATATCATAAAGAGAGCTACAAACTGAATGGTTCTAATAGTCTGATATCGGCGCAAGTACTTTCCATTATGGCGTCCGATTATAATCGGTTGAAGCAATATGATAGCGCTTTATTTTGGGTCAATAAAAGCTTGGATATTTTGGACAGGAAAGGCGCTTCAAGTTCCCGTGCAAAAGTAAGTGCGCTTAGAGTAAAGGCGTCGATCCATAATATGACTGGAAGCATCGATGCTGCTATACGCTGTGTAGGAGACGCCATTTCGATTTTGGAACAGACTCGCGGAAAGTACCACCGGACAATCGCCCAAAGCTATTATGATCGCGCCATATATTTGATGTATGCTGGGCTTTATCAGGAGGCGAATCCTCAGTTTCAAAGTGCGTTGAAGGCCGCTGGAAAACCTACTCCTGGGAGCCCTTGGTTGACTTACTTACGGTTTCAGACTTTTCATGGAACCAACCAACTCCATCTTGCCCAGCAAGGCGACAAGCGGTGGCTTGACAGTGCGGAAGTATCATTGAATGAAGCGAACCTTTGGATCGATAGTTTGCGGCATCGGAACCGAGGGGCTAAAAGTGATCAAATCCTTTTTCAAATCGCTCGAAAAACATATGAAACATACATCGAGGTCATGCTTAAACGCTATAAGCTTGACTCAAATCCGGCATGGCTTGAAAAGGCTTTTTTGTTTGGAGAAAAAGGGAAAGCTGTTCGCTTGATGGAAAACCGCTGGGCTAATCAAGCAACTTCCTTTTCGGGGGTTCCCGTGACGATTACGAAGGAAGAGGGTGAGTTGGAGCGAAATTGGGAAGCACTTACCAAAGCCGCCCATCGCTATCCGGACAGCAGCAGCATTCAGTCTGAAATGTTTCTCGCAGACAAGAAACGAAACCAATTTTTTAGAGAACTCAAGGCCGATTACCCACATTATTATCAACTTAAATATGCCAGCCCGGAGCCAGCTTTTTCAGCTATCAAGCCATTATTAGACCATGATACATGGCTTGTTTCATATTATTTTATGGAAAAGTCCATTCAGGTCTTTGCGTTGAATGCTGATACTGTTATCCAGTGGAACGTACCTTTGTCTGATAGCCTGGAACATAACATTGCGCGCTGGAAAGAGCAGATCACCGACCAGAAATTGGCAGAGAGAGCATCTTTTGCTAAACGTGCTGCTTCAGAATATGCCAGACTAACGGCGGGCCTTAACAACGTACTATTAGGGCCTGTCATGGAACGAAATCCCAAGAACTTATGCATCGTACCTGATGAATTGTTGAGTGGTATGCCGTTTGGAACATTGAGCCTTTCTCCTTCACAGGCTGAGGACTTTCAGGATATTCCATACTTGATTAAGACTCTGAACATCAGCTACTTGCCTGCCGCAAATGCCCTGCTGATGCCTCGCCAGCAACATGATAGAAATGGACGTTATATCGGTTTTGCACCTTCGTATCGTGGATTCTATGATAATGACCAAAGCCGAGGCGCTCGAGGCCCACTGTTATACAATGAAGAGGAGGTTGATTTTGCTTCGAAAATAATAGACGGAACCGCTGTATTAGGAGAAAAGGCGAGCAAAAAAGCCTTTTTACAAAAAGCACCTGGAGCTGGATTAATTCACCTTGCTTTGCACGCCTTCGTCGATGAAGAAGACCCCATGCAATCAGCCTTGTTCTTTAGTGAAAGTGAGGAGCTGAAACCAGATGCGCTTCGTGCATTTGAGATTTATGCATTATCACTTCAGGCTGACCTTACGATTCTGTCTGCTTGCCAATCGGGCGATGGACCGGTAACAAATGCTGAAGGTATCCTCAGCCTTGGGCGCGCATTCCAGTATGCTGGTTGTTCGAACATGCTCGTCACACAGTGGAAAATGGATGACAAAGCGAGCCTGAAAATGATGAAATCTTTTTTTCAGCAACTCGATCAAAAGCCGGTTTCACATGCTTTGAAAGACGCTAAGTTGTCATACCTGGAAGAAGAGGACTTGACGCATCCTTATTACTGGGGAGGCTGGATATTGGTAGGAGAAAATAAGTATATCGATATTAAACGCACGAACTACCCATCTTTTATGCCTTGGGTTTTAACTTGTATCGTATTCATTATCAGCTTTTTATCAATAAAAAAAGCAAAAGGTGTTGATTGAGAGAACTCGTATTTCGACTCATGAGATAAAGACGTTTTAATCAATCTTTCTTCTCATGAAACAACTACTGCTCTTACTGTTTACTACCATCGCTCTCAGCCTTTCTGCTAACAACATCCAGATAACGAATGTAAGCCTGGCAAGCCAGGATGCTGTTCGTAATTTCTATATGGTCGAATTCGACCTGAGTTGGGAAAATTCCTGGCGCACATCCACGTATGAAAGCAACTGGGACGCTGCCTGGGTATTTGTCAAAGTCACCCTTAAAGACCAGGCTGACTGGCAGCATGCTTCCTTACACTATATCAATGGTACCAGTGATGGCCATACTATGCCTGCTGGAGCTACCTATCGCACCGCCAATAATAGCTACGGTACTGCCTCAGAAGGGAAGGGACTTTTCATTTATCGCGATGCCGACGGTTTTGGCAATGTGGACTTTAAGGGTATACAGGTTCGCTGGGATTATGGCGCCGACGGTTTTCGCGATTCCGATGTGCTCGAAATATCAGTCCATGGCATTGAGATGGTATATGTTCCACAAGGCGCTTTTTATGTAGGAGATGGCGCGGACGATTTTGGTCAATTCGAAGCAGGAAATTCAGGAAACCCTTTCCGCATCACTTCTGAAGGCGCTCTCACGCTTGGCGGAACCAATGTCAATAACCTCAGCAACAACGATGCAATCAATATGCTCAATGCTGATGACTTTGATTACGGCACTACACGCTCTTTGCCAGCTGCTTTTCCAAAGGGCTATGATGCATTCTACTGTATGAAGTACGAAACGAGTCAGGCGCAATACGCTAGTTTTTTGAGTAAACTTACCCAAGTACAGAAAAATGATCGCGATGGCCCTCATTATGTGAATGCTATCAATGTGTTTCCGATTCGTGATGGAGAAGGATATGCGATCGCAGATAATCCAGAACGGGCGATGGACTATCTTTCCTGGGCTGATATGGTGGCATATTTGGACTGGGCTGCTCTCAGGCCTATGAGTGAACTTGAGTATGAAAAAGCCTGTCGAGGACTTCGTGAGCCTGTTTTAGAAGAATATGCATGGGGAAATCACAGCTGGTATTTGGAGGGGCTTTATTCTATTTCAAATCCTGGGTTGTCATTTGAGCGCATTATCGGAGGTATTGGTGAAGGTGTAGGAAATGCAAATTCTACCTCCATCTATCAAGGTGCAAGCCATCCGCTTCGCTGTGGGATTTTTGCTGCAAGTTCTCAGAATCATACACGCCAGGAAACAGGAGCTACCTACTGGGGAATCATGGAAATGACGGGAAATACCTATGAGCCTGTTATTAGTATTGGAAATTCACAGTCACGGGATTTTTCTGGCTTACATGGTGATGGAACCATCACCGGAACCGGGAACGCAAGCTTTACACTTCTTGCTAATTGGGCTTTTGTAAATGCTGTGGGAGTAGGACAGCGGAATAGTGAAGTAAGCCAACGCTATCTAGTTAATACTAATAATCCCGATCGTGAAAAATGGTATGGGCTTCGTGGGGTGCGTTCAGCGAACTAAGGGTTAAGGTACCCAATCTGAAATCGTTAATTCCTCCTCTTCACCACTATGCCTAAAGCGCTGACAGAGGTAGGACGACAACCTGAAATTAGTGGATTCAAACGAACGCCTTGAAATTTTAATACAAGACCAAAATCAATAAACGATAATGAAAAACATACTTCTCTTAATACTTACCAGCCTTTCCCTCAGCCTTTGTGCTAACAATATCCAGGTAACCAATGTAAGCCTGGCCAGCCAGGATGCCGTGAGGGACTTTTACATGATAGAGTTTGATCTAAGTTGGGAAAATTCATGGCGTAGCTCCACCTATGAGAGTAACTGGGATGCTGCCTGGGTATTTGTCAAAGTTACCCTCAAAAACCAGGCTGACTGGCAGCACGCTTCCTTACATTATATCAATGGTACTAGCGATGGTCATGTTATGCCTGCCGGAGCGACGTATCGTACTGCCAATAATTCCTATGGCACAACATCCGAAGGGAAAGGCATTTTCATCTACCGCGATGCCGATGGTTTCGGTAATGTGAACTTTCAAAACATACAGATCCGCTGGGATTATGGTGCCGACGGTTTTCGTGACGCTGATATACTCGAAATCTCCGTTCATGGAATAGAGATGGTATATGTCCCGCAAGGCGCTTTTTATGTAGGAGATGGCGAGGGAGATTATGGTCAATTCGAAGCAGGAAATACGGGTAACCCCTATCGCATCACCTCTGAAGCTGCGATTATTTTGGGAGGAACCAATGCGAACAACCTCAGCAATAACAATGCGGTCAATGTGAACGATCCTGATGACTTTGATTACGGAACGCTTCGGTCTCTTCCAGCCGCTTTTCCCAAGGGCTACGACGCTTTTTATTGCATGAAGTACGAAACCAGCCAGGCGCAATATGCTAGCTTTTTGACAAAACTTACCGAAGTCCAAAAAACTGACCGCGACGGCCCTTTTACCGTGAATGGTTCTAATGTATTTCCCATACGAGATGGAGAAGGCTTTGCCATAGCAGATAACCCTGAACGGGCAATGGATTACCTTTCATGGGCTGATATAGCAGCGTATTTGGATTGGGCTGCTCTCAGACCTATGAGTGAACTTGAGTATGAAAAAGCCTGCCGAGGACCTCTGGACCCTGTTGAAGGGGAGTATGCATGGGGAAATCGAAGTTGGTATCGTGATTGGCTTTATACATTAGAAAATGCAGGAACTGCCCAAGAGCGTATTACTGATGGCATGGGTGAAGGTGTAGGAAATGCAAATCCTTTCTTATCCACTGTTGGGGGAGCAGAATTGCTTCGCTGTGGAATTTTTGCTGCAAGTTCAGTGAATCATACCCGCCAGGAAACAGGAGCCACATACTGGGGGATTATGGAAATGACGGGTAATGCCCTTGAGCCTTTGATTAGTGTTGGAAATTCGCAGTCGAGGGATTTCTCAGGGCGTCATGGAGATGGAACCGTCACTGGATCAGGTAATGCAAGCTTTACACTTCTTACTGATTGGGCATTCGTAAATGCAGTTGGGGTCGGAAGAAAGTATGAATCTGTAAGCCGGCGTCTTTTCATTAATGCTACCAGAACCGATCGCGTGGGATACCATGGGCTTCGTGGAGTCAGGACTGCTAACTAACATGGAAGAGCTTTTCTGAAAAAATATTATTTCCAAATGTACTAGGTGATTTCTAATATGAAAAAACATATTCTAATAGCGCTTGTACTCTGCTCAGGCATTGTACAAGCTCAAACCAACCTGATTTTTGGTGGAGGCGATGACGATGGCTATTCTGAGCAACGGCATAGTCAGTCTGAAAATAACCCAATCTTCTCAGGAGGCAACAGGGATGGCTATACCGAGAACGCTTTTTCACAGCCAACAAACAATGCTGTTTTTGGAGGAGGAGACGATGATGGTTACTCCGAAAAAGGCTATGCCCAACCCGAAAATAATTCCATATTTCTGGGTGGTGATGATGACGGATTTGCCGAAAAAAGCTACGCTCAAGCAAGTAATAGCGCGATTTTTGGCGGAGGTGATGATGACGGTTACTCCGAAAAAAGCTTCGCCCAAGCGAACAATAACAGCATCTTTGGTGGTGGGGATGATGATGGATATGTCTGCTTCTATCTAGAAACAGCACTCCCATTACGCCTTCCGCCTACCTTAGCAGTGAACTGGTTGAGCTTTGATGCCCGCCCAATCGACGCCAAGGTGCGCTTATTGTGGGAAACAGGCCGAGAAGAAAATCATCATTTTTTTCAGGTAGAGCGAAGCGCTGACTTACTTACGATAGAGTCTGTTGGAGAAATAATCGCAGCTCAAGGCTCGGCCACTACCGGAGGCCAGTATCGCTCCTGGGATGAAAGGCCACTTGCAGGCAGCAGTTTCTATCGTGTCAAAGCGGTCGACAACAACGGCGAAGCGAGTTACTCCGAATGGGAAGAAATCCATTTCGGTGCCTCTGAGGAACTTGCCTTTGTCGCCTTCCCCAATCCAGTCCAAAACGTCCTCACCATCAGGCTCCAAAGCCTTTCGGAAAAGAAGATCAGCATTCGCTTAACAGATGTGCAAGGCAAACTTCTTAGATCAGAAGATCACAACCTTTCGATTGGCGAAACGAGCCTCCAGTTCGATATGCGTGCCTTAGCAGAAGGCCTTTATTTTATTGAGGTGTACGCTGAAAATGCGAAGCGAAGGA
>JBGCFB010000334.1:0-5063 GCA_045106685.1 Bacteroidia bacterium
AATTCCCAATTTGCATGTAATTTGGGGCAAATTCCACTACACTATGTTTGATTCAATCCTGGCCTTTTTTCGTCGTCTGTTTGGTTCTGATCAAGAGAAGACTAATGCTGAAATAGTACGTGAGACAGCAAATGCTGATGACCTTTCGGTACCAGAAGAGTTTCCTGAAGATGGAAGTGACGTGTATTCGGATGTTATAGGCGAGCGGGCGATTATCGCTCCAACCACGCGGTCAATGGCTCCGATAGGCGAGGTTGCTGATCCGATTGAAGTAGACGAATCGACTGTCACAGGCGCAGGGCCGGTTATGATCACAGCGCCACGTTACCTGTGGTGCTTGGACAATGGGCATGGCAGCCTTCAGGCTGGAAAGCGCTCTCCGAAATTTGAAGATGGAAGCCGATTTGAAGAGTGGGAATTTAACCGCGCTATCGTGCGAGGCATCATTGAAAAGCTGGAGCCGATGGGCGTTCAGTTATATAATGTAGTTCCGGAAGATGAAATCGGTAAGTTTTTGGGAGGTCGTGTAAAAAGGGCAAACAACCGGGTATCAGACCTTGGTCTTCAAAAGATATTTGTCTCGGTGCACGCAAATGCTGCGCCCTTGAACGCTCCTGACACATTCCGTGAGGATGTTAAAGGAATAGAGACGTTCCATTTTCCACGAAGCAAAACCGGAAACGCACTGGCAACGGTATTTCATAAGCATATTGTAGGTGCCTTGGGCTGGAGAGATCGCGGTGTGAAATCTGCCAATTTCTATGTACTCGCCAATACGAGCATGCCTGCTGTCTTAACAGAATGCGGATTTTATACCAGTAAGCAGCAAGCCACTGATCTTCTCGATCCTGCGATTCGCCAAAAAATTATCGACGCACACTGCGACGCTATTTTAGAACTGGAGAAGGTGGGAATGTTGGTTTAGAAGAGGCTTCTGGCTGCTGGCCTCCAGCTACTAGTCAGAAAATGGCAGGGAGACTCAGGGCTTTTAGGAAAGTAAAAACTTACATTAAGGTTCTCTTAAAATATACTTTCAGGCCAGGAGCTAGTAGCCAGAAGCTAGCAGCCTTTTCCTAACTCACTCCCAAATAAGCTCCTGCTTCGCCCTGGCCGGAAAGGAGATAACTACTTCACGGTCAGTGAATTGCCCCAGCATGGGTGCCAAGGTTTGGCGTGCCTGATCTTCAGTTTTCTGAATAATTTCAGCACGCAGTGCTGCTTCAAAAATAGCTTCTTCAGCCTTCTGATAAGCTTCATCTACAAGCTCCGCTTTTTCAAAAGCAGTATAGCGTGTATCATACACGCGGCTTTTGCTGTGGTCGATTTTAGCAACACAGATCTCAGGCTGCGGAAGTCGGAGGAAAAGCGTGTCACGCGTGCGGGTAACCATTGTGCTATCCATTTTTCCAAAATCAACACAACCAATTGCCTCGCCTTCCACCAGCAAAACAACCTTGGGGTCAAATGGCCACCAGTCCTTCAGCACCTCATGCGTGACGATGTCCTGGAAGTTATACTGGACTAATTCCATTTTTCCCAAAGCGGATATCTTTTCTACAACAATACTATGTGTCGTGATCGGCTGATCGGGTTTTACCACATCGCCACACGACTTTGTAAATAGCACAGCCGTCAGCAGACCTGCATTTATAAGCAAAAGTGCGTAAAGGATGAGTTTTTTCATTGCTTAAACATACGCACATTTGCACAAAAGTTATTTTTGAGGGTATATCCCAAATTGTCGCAACATTGCCGTAGAGACCTTGCAATGCAACGTCTCTACGGGCGTTTTTTAGCTAAAAATGACAATCCAGGATTATAGCCTCCCTTAGTCTTGAGAAAAAGTAATCCATATTGGCTCGGAGTATTTATCATACTTGCAGTGGTTCCGCTGCTGGCAGGATTGATCTATGCACTATTGTACAGCCTTGGTCTGGTAGGCGTACTGGGAAAAGGCTTCACCTTGCAGCACTGGACAGCGATTCTTGGGAAAGGTGAAGTCTGGGTTTCTATCGGCTATAGCCTGGGCATAGGGATTGTGAGCATTGGACTTGCTGGCCTGTTAGCACTTGCGCTCGTCTTGCGCTATCCGACTGCCCTGGGCAAAGGCTTCCCAGGGTTATCGCGCTACCTGCCATTGTGTATTCCACCGATTGCTGCCGGCTTTTTTAGCTTCCAGTTTCTGGGAAGAAGTGGCTGGCTGTCACGCCTTTGTTATCAGCTTGGTTTTATAGAAAATCAGCAGGCTTTTCCGGAGTTTATTCAAGACAAATTTGCCATAGGTGTTATTCTGACTCACGTTATGCTGGCCCTGCCATTCTTTTTGTTGCTTTTGGGGAGCTTATACAGCCGACTTGGAATCCCTGCTTTCCTTGAGCAAGGCAAAAGTCTGGGAGCAAGTGCTAAAGCTTTACGGCGAAAAATTGCTGCGCCATTATTGCTTAGAGCAGCTTTCCCAACCTTTGTGCTCTACACGCTTTTTGTAACAGGAGCATATGAAATTCCGCTATTGCTTGGTCGCCAGTCTCCACAAATGATTTCAGTTTTGACAGTGCGCTACCTCCGTCATTATGACCTCCAGCTTATTCCTCAGGCCTATATCGTTGCGATTATATACGCAGTTCTTATGTTGCTCACATTGGTGTTAACCTATCGCTGGTTAGTGCCTCCATCTCAATCTGCACGCACATGAGCATATTGAGACGAACCATACTAATAGGCTTGGCTTTGTTCTTTACGTTGCCGTTTATATTTCTGCTTGTCCAGTCTTTCGCTTTTCAATGGAAATATCCTGCGCTCTTGCCTGAGATATTCGCTGGGCAGTTTTGGGCAAATACGTTTAGCGGAGGAAATTCATTGGGAAATAGCCTGAGCCTTTCAGTAGGCTTGGCAGTGCTGACCTCAGCGATTGCTACCGGCTTGGCTTTGCCTGTGAGCCGGGCCATTGCTTTGAGCGCGTATCGAAGGGTTTGGCTGTTTTTGGCTTATTTTCCTTTTGTATTAGCGCCGGTGGTGTATGCGACTACCTTAAAAATTTACATGGTAAGGCTGGGCCTTTCTTCTCAGGTAAGTGGGATTTTGCTGGGACATATTCTGATTGCTTTTCCCTTTGCGGTTCTTGTGTTAGAAAGTGGATGGAACCAGCGCATGTTTAGCTTGATGGATCAGGCGCGCACCCTCGGTGCGAGCAGCAGCGATACCTACCGCAAGGTTGTGCTGCCTGGATTTAAGGCTTTATTGGCTTTATGTTTGTTCCAAACTTTCCTTATTTCATGGTACGAATACGGTCTTACCGCTTTATTAGGTCAGAGCCAAGTCCGCACCATGCCCGTACAGGTTTATCAGTTCATTCAGGAATCTAATCCTGCCCTTGCGGCGCTCGCCAGCAGCTTACTTATGCTCCCGCCATTAATATTACTCCTGCTCAACCGAAAGTGGCTTCTTCGTCCTCAATTATGAAACTTATAGCAAAACATATTTCCAAAGCATACGCCGATCAGGCTGTACTCAATGACCTCAGTTTTGAGATTGAGTCTGGGAAGACACTTGCCGTTTTGGGACGTTCGGGTTGTGGCAAAACTACCTTGCTCAAGATTTTGGCTGGTTTGGAGGAAAGCGAAAAAGGGGCGGTTCTATTAGGAGAAAAAGACGTAACAGCTATTTCTCCCAACCAGCGCAATATGGTATATGCATATCAGGAGGCGATGCTTTTTCCACATATGACCGTGTTTGAAAATATTGCTTTTGGGTTGAGGATTAGAAAATTTAACAAAAACGAAATCAGAAATAGGGTAGAGGCAATGCTGGAAGAAATAGGCTTGGCAAATATGGGCGAGCGCCGACCTCACGAATTATCGGGCGGACAAGCGCAGCGTGTTGCTTTTGGAAGAGCCTTGATCATTCAGCCCGATGTACTCCTGCTGGACGAACCCTTTGGAAAGCTTGATGTAGAAACGCGTGCTCATATGCAAGACTTCTACAAGGAGGTGACGCACTCCCGACAGATCACTGCGCTCTTTGTAACACACGATCTCAAGGAGGCGTTACGATTGGGTGATTCATTGGCCTATATGGAAAATGGAAGCCTCACTACTTTTTCTGATAAAAAAGCCTTCCTACATGACCCACGGACAGGTGCAATGGCTGAAAAAGCCTTTTGGGAAAACCTTCCGAAATAACTCAATATGAAAAAAGATTTCAATCATATAGAAAGTGTCTACTGGGTATTTACCCAACTCTGCAACGATACCTGCGATCATTGCTACAACCTTTCTGGACCGCGGGGTGCGCGTATTTCAGAAGAAGATTGCATGGCGATTATTGATAATTTGCCTGAAAAAATAGACCGATTGATTTTGTCTGGAGGCGAGCCTTTGGCAGATCGAAAACTGCTCTATGCGATTTTGGACAAAGTAAAAGCACGCTATGGAGATGAGACGCAGATCATGCTCCAAACAAATGGTGATCTCCTCAACGAAGCGCGACTCGATACGCTTATCGAAAAAGGCGTGACGCGTTTTGATATCGCATCCATAGACCGCTATCATAAAGCAAAAGGTGATCGCCTGGAACAGTTGGCTACGCTTTTTGCGTCCAGAAATGTAAGTGATGAAAATTCGGCACCATTGATAGAAAAGGAAACCTATGTCAACAATACCCTCAGCTGGGGATATTGGGGCGCTACAGAAGATATGTGGCTGGGAGGAAATTGGGCAAGAGGACGCGCGATGGAAAAGAAGATTTGGAAAAAAGACCCCAATCATAATTTTTGCAAAGTCCTGTCTGGCGGCATCGGATTCTTGAATGGAAGTGAAGGCATCCCGCAAGAGATTTCTATCCAGCTTTGGCGCATCAATCCCTGCTGCCCGGGAACAGCTAAAGCCATGGGCGACGCCCGCGTCGACAAGGTGTCCGAAGTGCTGGAGCGGGTTTCTGCTTCGCCAGTTTGGCAAGCACTGGATCGTGGCGAGCCATTAAAAATGGGCGAAAGCCTGGGAGTATCTGAATCCCATGCTTCCGCCCGCAATCAAGAACTTCAAAACGTCTGTTTATGGTGTGACGAG
>JBGCFB010000335.1:0-12640 GCA_045106685.1 Bacteroidia bacterium
GGGAACAGTGCCAAAGGCACTATTTTGGTGGCTTCGGCTACGCTCAGCCACCGTTTTCGACTTTAGTTTGTCCTGAGCCTGCCGAAGAAAGCTCAAACGACCAGCATTCTTGTTGTTTTTAGGTGCAATATTTTTTCTTTAGACAACTTCATAGTTTTAATTGGAAAATTCAAAATTCTAGGAGCCTTATTTCTAAATTTTGAATTTTCTACTATGCGCTTTTACTTTTCAACGCCTCCCCTACTCACCTCAACAAAGTCACCGTTCCTTCTCGACTAGCACTTCTGCCATCTTCATTTGTAAAAGATAGCACATACACATAAACACCTTCAGGGCACGTATGGCCTTTGAAATTTCCGTCCCAAAATGCGTCTACGCCCCTTCCGCGAAAGACCTCTTTACCCCAGCGGTTATAGATGGCGATGCTAAAATTCTTCACATGCATGCCTGTGAATGGCCCGAAATGCTCATTTATGCCGTCTTTGTTAGGCGTAAATGCGCTCGCAATATGAATTTGGGTAGGGCAATACTCCATGTAGACATCGGCATAGCCACGCGAAGCACAATGAAGCGCATCATAAGCCACGACATTATAACGCCGCGTTTTCGCCACGGTCCTTTTGGGCCCTTCGGTACCATCATCCCAAACAAAGCCTGAAAGCCCATCAACAGTAGCGTCCAGCGATATGGAGGTTGCGCCACAAGCATATAGCTCAGTGGGCATATCAATGCCAGGAGGGGCATTTACATAAAAATCAATGGCCGCTTTTGAAGAACATCCCACTGCGTCATAACCTTCTACTTCATAAATGCCTGACTCATCCAGTACGCGAGCCGGGGCCCTCCATCCATCATTCCATTGGTATGCAAAAAGTCCGGTTGTCTCGGCATCCACAAGTAAAGTGTCGCCGGCACAAACAGTATCGCGTTCTGGTATCATGATAGGAGGCGTGGGAGGGTTTATCGTTACTTCCAGACTGTCACTTACTTTGCAACCGATTCCGCTCTTTGCTTCCAAAACATAAAAGCCTGCCTCCTCAAAGGTTCTAACTCCTTCTTCCAGGCCATTTTCCCAACGATAATACACTAAGCCAGTTTTTCGAGCATCAATCGTATGGCTTTCTTCAAAACATACAATCACGGTATCTGGAAGCTCCAGGTCTGGAGGGATTTCTTCCTCAAAACGAACCGTATCAGTTTGAACAAAACCGCAAACATCTCGCACCTTTACCCAAAAAACGCCAGGTTTTGCAACGGTAATCTTTCTGTTATTACTGCCATTATACCAGCGTATATCATCATGAATCGAGGCTACCTCTAATACAGAAACGGCACCTGGGCAAACTGTTTGATCTTCACCTAAATCGGGAGCAGGTTTGGGCGTGAATGGCAGGATTTCGATACTGTCGGTAGACGTGCAGCCCGTCACCGTGTCAATAGCAAACAACGTAAATGTGCCGGGTTTATACACATTCCGTGAAGCAGAAGAGACTCCATCTTGCCAACTATATTGAACATGTGACTCAGAAGGAATTCGCAACAATGTAGGGCGGTTGCAAAATAGCTGATCAGCACCCAGGTCTACAACAGGGCCCCTTTTTACCTCAATCTCAATCGTATCATTAAATACGCCACATGGGCTCACGTATTGAGCCATGATGGTTACGATTCCAGGCTTGGAAGCTGCAAAAGTGAAGGTATCAGCAAGGAGACTAAATGTGTCTAGTCTGTAGGTTATTTCTCCTTGGGCCAAGGCAGCTTCAGGAAAAACCTTCACTATTTCTCCAGGGCATGGATATAGGTTTGGAGCCAGAAGCTGAAAAGCAGCATCAGGCATACCGCGCACATATGAAGGCAAGTTGAGCGATTTTCCTTGCATATCTCCTAATGGCAGTGCCACCGCTTCCAATTGCAGATCACATGCTTGCCCAGCTCGATCCGGCCAATCGATACGGTGCAAAAAGCGCGCTTCATTAGGTGAAATATAAATTTTTCGATCAGGGCCAAGTTCCATTTTTCCACATACGCCAGGGTCTAAATTCGCAGTGATGGTCGTTCTGCTATTTCGAATGGTAGTGTTGACCCCGGAGCTTAAGTCAAACTGGTAGATGGTAGTCTCCAAGTCTGATATATACAATTTTGAATTGTCAGCGGAAAACTCAGCTCCATACGGAACAAATAGTTGCTGGCCATCCATCAGTTGCATAAGCGGCTGTACGCGTCCTGCTTGCCTGTCAAATGTGTAAAGCATCACAGGGTGCTTAAAAAAACTAAAAGGCCCAGCGCCATTTTTTGCAGCTCCCGCATCGACCAATAATGTTCCGTCATGCGAAAACTTAAAGCTACCGACCACCGAACCGGTTGATTGTAAGGTAGAAATAGAAGGGCTCGACTGGACGCCTTGAGCACTTACTTTATACGATTCAAGGTAGGATGGATCAGTAGAAGCAGGAGGAAAGCTGCTGGCCATATTTTTCCGAATAACTAACCAGACATCCTTCCCATTTGCATGCACAACTGCTGCCATATGCTCGCCATTACTGACTGTGAGCATGATATTCTTCACTCCCGGCACCACATCGCCAAGGCCATTATTGAGGTGCATATCAATAAGTGAATATCGAACTCCTCTGCTGAATTGATTTTCATAGGCGTCTTGTGTAAAAATATAATACTGGTGGGCTGAGCCTGGGTCTTGAAATGCGACCACACCGTGCTGAGTAGAAACTGAGCCTAATAATCCCTGGCCGTCTGGCATGGGATTGTGTTGTTTATCCCACACGGTATTTCCATTTGTATAAAAAAGTAAATCACCAAACTCATCGGTCAGGCTCACGCTGGATTCCAGTCGTGATTGGAATGGGACATTAGGGTTCACCCCAAAAAGTTTGCCTTGAGCTAACGCACGTGAACTTGCAGGCTTAAAGTCTAGCAAGAGGCTATCCTCAAGCGCCCAAACCATCTTGTGACGGTAAGATGCGACGCCGCAATTTCCGACACGAAGGAGATGGTTTTCAGTGGTATCTTTACATGCTCCATCATCAACTACAAGTTGAATCGCGTAGTTGCCGGAGAAGTTATTTCTGAATGTAAAAAACTGTCCGCTACCAGCATTTTGCCCATTGACAAGCCATGTATAGCCCAGCATATTCGCTGGCTGAGCGCTTAATGTCAGCGTTTGGCCGGGTAGCATATTTGACTGAAATCCACTTATTGCAGCTTGTAATTGGCATTCGATATCGAGCACGAGTACATCCGAAGCATGACACAAGCTATCGGTTCCCACAACCTCGAGTGTGAACTCGTATCGGCCTTTTTGATTAAAGGTAAAACTGCTTTGAGGGCTTGTAGAAAAAGACTGATTATTTACACTCCATTTGACGGATGAATATGTTGCGGAAATAGCAGCATCGAGTTGCAAAGTGCTTCCCACACTTGCTGGTAATCCCATTGCATTAATAGAAGCAGCCAAATTTTGAGAGCATGGATCAGAGCAACCATTTGAATTTAACAAACTAGAACGTACGCCGGAAATGCCAAACCGAATACGGTTTTTTTGCCCTTCTGTAAATGACTCATAGCAGGCGAGTTTACTGTAATCCATGAAGTTCTCCTTCAAGTCCGGCTGGTCTCCAGAGCCCCCCAGGCTTACACTTCGAAATGGGTTTCGAGCTTGGGTATCGTCACTATCTGTAGTACACGAATTTACGATCTGACTGCATGGAACAGTGGTTGATGAACCATCAGGTGGTGTGTCACAAATCTGATCACCATCGGCGGTACAATCGTTGTTTACACATCCTCCTTCAAATGTATGATACAGACCCAAATAGTGGCCTGCTTCATGCACAAAAACGCTTATACGGTCTTTTTTAGGGTAAAAAAAGCGCCTTTCCCCAACGATTCCATCAATCGCCGATCCATGCAAACTAGGGAAGGTAGCGTAGCCTGTAATATTTGCCCCCACGGCAATGGAGTTGATACTTTCCACCACCCAGATATTGACATATTCCGCACTGTTCCAAAAGGCCAGCGCCTTCAATAAGCTGTCTTGAGTTTCCATCGTCATATTAGCCAGACTGGAAATCGTGCGGGTGATCCCTTCGGTAGGGTTTCCGAACGGATCACGCTTGGCGAGGCAAAATTCGACTTCGGTATCCGCACCTGAACTTGGTCCAAAAGGGGCCTGATTACCCAGCGCTTGATTCATTGCTGTAATCGCCTGGATGACATCTGAATCGGTAAGCCCTCCCTGTGGATTTTCCTGGATGATATGAACCACCGTCGGTAAACTATACACTTGCTCAGAAGTACCTCCGCCATGATTTGCATGCTGTTGCCAGTTTCTGTCAAGTAGTTGCTGAAACTGAAGAACTCCTGGCTGATGATGATGAATATGATGCCGCAAATGGTCTGCTCCGCACGCATAATTGGGAAGCGCAGGATGATGTTGACCAAAAGCTAAAAGCACCCCCAAACCTCCGCATAAGGTTAGTAGAAGTCTTTTCATACCGATATCGATTAATTATTTCTCTTTTGTAATGCATAATCAAACAACCGTTTTTCAAAAAGATATCAAAGGACAATTTTTCATATTTCTGGAAATTTTTTTGAGGGAGGGAGGGAGAGGAGGAACAGACATGTAAGTTCCTTATAAAAAGCCGCTTCATCCCAAAACCCAAAAACCGCCCTATGCAGAATTCCATCTACATAGGGCGGCGCTATCTTAATCTGTATGCAAAGACTATTTGAAAACGAGGTGCGTGTTTTCAGCTTCCACTAGCTTCGTGATAAAGTCCTGGAATTTCTCAAAATCACCAGCCATTACATTTTCGCGATTCACGGTATAGGTTCTGATGATCTTAACCTTGCGCTCATCGAGTGGTAAAAACTTCAGGTCATAGACTGTTCCATTATACTCGAGGTGCACATTCTCAGGGACCTCTGCAAAAGAGTATGTATCGCTAAGTTCTACGTCTATCACATCCTCATATACGTCTGTAGTTTCGTAACGCATGAAGTTAAAGTCCTGGCTACGGGCTTCGTCATTATCAAAAATGGTCAGGGTTCCCAACACATCCATGAAAGGCAGCTTCAGAGAACGGAACGAACCTATTTTCATTAATGCATTCTCAATTTCATAATCATAATGATAGATCGAAGAATCTGCGCGTTGCTCTAGTTTATCAAAGGTCAAGTCTCCGAGCTTAATCGGCTGATCTACCCTTCCTCCGATAGACTTCGAAATACGTTCTCTACGCTCCTTTGTATCAGCATTAAAGTAACGTTCAACAGAACCTGCAGCCATCGTTCCAGTCTTTGTGACAGACGCCTTGACTTCCACATCTCTCGAGTCTCCAACTTTGATAGATGTTGCTCGCAAAATGTTATTCTGATAACCAGTATTCGGTTTCAGGTAGGTCAATTTAGCTCCTTCCTTTTCCTGCTCATCTGTAATTTCAAGAATAGCAGCCCCTTCATGGTAATGATACAGGTGCCCAAATGGAAGGTTCTGGTCAGTCAATTCCAGATAAATTGGCTCCTCGTCAATATTCACTTTCACAATACAGTGATTGAAGTTGAGCGATGGCAAAAGCACATTTTTCTGCCCGTTATTTCGCGTATTGATCAATACGAGATCGGCATCAAGGCCGGCCTTATTCGCAAGCGATGCATATAAAGTTGAGACATCCTTACAGTCGCCAAGGCGAGACAAGTAGACTTTTGAAGCCTTTTGTGGAATGTGAGAACCTTGTCTAAAGTCGATCGAGCTATACTGAATATTCTTGCAGACAAAATCATAGATGGTTTTAGCTTTCTCCATATCACTGAGATTCTTTTCTGCAAAAAGCTCATCAGCCAGGCGATCAATCGTATAATCAGGCTCCATCTGGTATTTGGTAAGGTCATTGTACCAGGCTACAATATCAGACCAATTATAATCCAGAGACAAGTGGATATTTTCGCTAATATCACTTGAAGGCAGCATATAAGATTCCTCTTTAATCACCTCTGGGGATTCTACAGCCCACTGGTATCGAGTAAACCCTTCCTTTGTTGTAACGACCGGCTTAAGCGTAGAATTCAGAATAGTATCATTCACTTTTACGCCATCTTCTACAAACAGATTAAACTCCGATTTATAGCTTGGATAGGTAGAGTTCAGGGTGTATTTATCGCTGATAAATTTAGATGACTTTCCTCCAGAAGACTGCTCCTGCGTAAATTTGATATAGATATAATCACCAGGCTCGAGTTGTGTAAAGACCGCTGTTCCGCCATTTCGTTCCGCGCTAATTTTGCTTCCGTCTTTTTTGATGGTTTTGGATTCTTGCAAATTCATGCGCATTCCTCCTCCACTCGAAAACGAGACTTGCTGCCAATCTTCAATAGCACTTTCATCCTTTAAGCAAATCACATAACTGTGGACGCGACCCATTGCGAGGGAGTTAAAGATGATCGCTGACTCGTGGTCAAACACGATTTCATAAGGGCGCTTCAGGTCTGTCTTAAAGTTCTCCTCATAGTCCTTGATCATGTCTTCTGGCTCGATATCATCAATCAGATCCATCGCCAAGGTCTGCTCTTTGAGTTCTCTTATTTTTTCGTTGTTTTCAAACGAGAATGGATAAAATCGAAGCGCTTCTCTGTAATATTCGATTGCCTTTTGGGGCTTATTGAGAATCTGGTACATCTGGGCGATATCCGCATAGGTTCTGTAGTCTGAAGGTCTGCTTTTGATCACGTATTTGTACAAATCAATCGCATCCTCATATTGCTCCTTCCTGACGTACAATGAAGCTTCCGTTTTTAGCTGATCAATATCTTGAAAAATCAAGTCCCTGTGATCCTCAATCATGCCGATTGCTTTATCGACTTTACCATCTTCGATGTAATTATTCATCAAGATCGAGTGAAGCTGATAATTGTAATTATTCTTGAGGTATTTCTCTAACACTCTATTGGCTTCATTAGGGTCAGATTTCACCTGCTTGACGACCCCATACCAACTCTTGACTGCGTCAGCATTTTCGGGATAGCGATCATAATATCTTTCAATCTCTTTTATGATCGCTTTGTAATCCTCATTCATGCTATACCTTATAATGTCGTAACTTATTTGCTTGAGATCATTGGGGTATAGTTTCAAATATGTGTCAATAAGTTCCCTGGCTTTCTCCTTATCGTCAGAAATGTTTTCCTTAATTTCATTTTCAAGAATAAAGCGGTCTTCAGGGTAGTTTGACTTGAATGCTTCGTAATATTTATTCTGGTCTGTATTGTTGCCAGAGATGCTATAAAGGCGGATGATATTGATTAGCGCAAAGAAGTTTTCAGGCGTTGTTTCAACCTCTTTTTTCAAAATATCTTCAGCTTCATTCAGCTCTTTCGACCTGCGATAAGCCATCGCAAGAAGATAACGATAGATGCGATCGTTAGGCTTTTCTGCCATTTTTTTCTTCAGGCCTTCAACAGCAAAATAAGGTTCAATTTCGACAGACTGCGTTTTCTTCGAATAGGCCTGCATTTCGGCCTTCGATTCCAATTCAAGTAAATTGTGATTACGGTCACTAATCCGCACGATAAAAGTAGGATAGTTCTCATCAAATTCTCCAAGCTGAATAAGGATTCGATTATAGCCTTTCTGCAACGAACATTTGACCTTATAATAATCCATAATCGTCGACCTCCGCTCCGCTTCACTATACACTTCCTGGTCATTGACCCAAAGTTTTAATGAACCTGAATAGCCGAAATTCAAAAGCACATCTTGAGTCTCATCTGATTTTACAAAAGTCTGAGCGTACACAATGGAGCCGCTACTCAGGAAGTTGAGGTCTTTTACAAAATAAGCATCTGAAGCGGTGTACTCAGGCTTAAACCATGAGACCTCGGCGCCATAACGTGATTCAAATACGGCATCGGATTCAGGATGGGTCAGCGCTCCAAAGTCTTTATCAAATCCGCTATTCATCACATTGTCAAAAGGCCCAAGAAGCTGCCAGTTGGGTAAATGCTTGAGTTCAGCAAAGAACTTATTCGCATCCGTTTTTTTCTGGGAACTTACTTCATGCATACCTAAACGGTACAACACATCGCCATCAAATCTTCCTTTGTTGCGAGGATCTTCATAGACCTTTTCCATCAACTCCATTTGAAGTTTGGTCTTCTTATTTCCTCCTCCCAAAACACCGTTCTGAAACCAGAGCGAGTATAAAGCCGGGTAAGGGTCTTTGGCAGTTTTAAAATACTGCTGAAAGTATTTACCTGCTTGTTCTTCTTTATTGATATGGGTATTCAATATCGTCAGTGCCACTAAAGCTTCTTCCTTAGAGTTTCCACTTTTCGCTGCATCTTCAAATTTGGTGATTGCCTCAAAAAGATCAGCATTATCAAGCGCTTTCCAGGCTTGTTCGTATGCGTTTTGAGAAAAAGCAACTTGTGCTGACAAGGTGACTAGCATGCAGATGAGCAGGCCAATTTTCAATTTAATGTTATTCATAGTGTGTTAATTGGGGATTGAAATTTACTTTCAAATATATAACCATTTTATGTCATTAGACAAATTGTAGTACTTCGACTTTGTGCAAAAAAGAGCACTTTTATTTTGAGTTTGACCGTTTAAGGTTCAAGCCCTCAATCTGAAAGCAAATGCGTATCTTTTCCAAAAATACTTCGTCTTGAAATCATGCTCCTTTTTTTACGAAATACCCTAATCTGTGGAATGCTTTTCATCGCACTGCCCAGTATTTTGTCAGGGCAAGAAGGTATAATCAATGCTCAAAATGACTCAATCAATTATAAGGGTCGCCAGAGACTCGTCACAGGAACTTTTCTAGCTGGATATGCAGGGACAATGACCTACCTAAGTCTGGGCTGGTACAGCAATACAGACTTGGGGCCATTTCATTTTTTTGATGATTCGGACGAATGGCTCCAAATGGATAAGGTCGGCCATGTCCTTGGTGGCTACACGACGACCCGCTATTTGATCGGTTTAGAAAAATGGGCAGGTGTGCCTAAAAAGAAAGCCTTGCTTTATGCAGGAATCGGCGGCTTTATGGCGATGAATTCCATCGAGGTACTTGACGGGTTTGCGGTACAATGGGGCGCCTCATGGAGCGATATCGCTGCCAACGCCGGCGGAGTAGGACTTGCCTTGGGCAATCACGCCCTTTGGGGTGAGGAACGCATCCAGTTGAAATTCAGCTATCTCCCCTCCCCTTTTACCAAAGTAGATTCTCTGCAACGGCTCTTTGGCAGTAATCCTGCCGAGTGGTTGCTCAAGGATTATAATGGCCAGACCTATTGGCTCAGCTTTCGGATGCATAGCTTTTTACCTGAGGGGAGTTTGAAAAAGGCCTGGCCTTCCTGGCTAAACCTAGCCGCAGGCTATGGTGGCGAGGGCATGATCGGTCGCTATGGAATAGACCCCATCGAGCAAATCCGCGCCAGAGAATACCGCCAGTACTACCTTGGACTGGACATTGATTTCCAACAAATAAAGACAAGCTCAGAAGTATTGAAGTTTATCCTAACCGGCCTGAACTTTATCAAAATTCCCTTGCCCGCGATTCGCTTTGACCGGCAGGGCGTGGCATTGCGCGCTTTTCAGTAGCAGGTTATTATTCAAGATAAATCACCTTATCAGCGTCACAGTGCCTGTTTTCTTTCGTATTCGACCATCTTTACCTTTAAATGAAAGGACATAGATATACACGCCTTCCGGGCAGCTTTGTCCACGACTACTTCCATCCCATAAGAGTTGCATACAATTTCCTACAAACACTGACTTCCCCCAACGATCATAAACCTCAAATTGAATAATCGCGATGTCACTGCCTACGATTGGTCCAAAATATTCATTGAGGCCATTTCCGTCTGGAGTAAAAGCAGTAGGCATAAATAGCTCGTCGGGGCAATTTTCGGTAAAAACCTTGACCGAAGCTCCGGTTTCGCAGCCAAACTCATCCACTGCTGTTATTGAATGCCTTGCCGTTTTATACACCGTCCGAATAGGTGCTTCTTTCCCATCAAACCAGCGGTAATCAAATAATCCAAAAGTAGTCGCATCAAGCATCACGGAATCTGGTCTGCACACATGTATGACTTCGGGTATCTGGATAGTAGGAGGAATCAATTCCATGACCTGAATAGAAGCTGTTGTCGAACATCCATTATAATCCTCAGCAATCACCGTATATACTCCTCCTTCATCTATTCGCCTTATGGCACCTGCAATGCTGTCATACCATTGATAGTTCCCCAATAAACTATTGCTTACATCGATACGAATATTTTCACCTTGGCAAAAACTATCAATCGGTATAAGAGGAATAGTCGGAGGTTTCGGATATTCGATTACTGTAAGTGTATCACGAACAATGCACTTGATGCTATTTTCGGCCTGAAGGTAGTAGTCACCGGCCTGGGTAAAGATGCGGTTAGCTCCAGAAGGTCCATCATCCCATCGGAAATTTCGAAGTCCTTGGGTTGGAATAATAATGGAAACATCTTTGCCAGGACAGAAAAAGAGTTCGTCGGGAACACCAAGTTGCGGGATTGGAATGTGGTCGATTTGTATCGTATCGGAAGCTTCATTTCCACACACATCATACACCGTTACCCAATATTTCCCAGGTAAAAAAGTCGTGAATGAAGGCTCCCGGGTAAAATCCTGCCACTTAATTTCTGCATAATTATTACCTGGATAAAGCGAAAGCACGGAACCTCCACATACGCTCGTATCATTCCCTAAATGAGGTTGAGGAACCGGAGGAGGATCACTTAAGCTTATCGTATCCGAAACCGAACATCCGCTTACCACATCGGTAATGACCAGCCAGTAGGTTCCTGCATTATTGACTCTGAACTGCCTGTTTGTGCTATTATCTGACCAGCGGTACTGAGCATCGGAGAATATCCCGCCTTCAAGAAGAGTAGGCTTAGTACACAACAAACGATCAGGCCCAAAGTCAAGCCTAGGTCCTTTTCGAACATTGAAGTTAATGGTATCCTTTTTCACGCCACAACCATCAGTCATGGTCGCAATAACACTCATCGCACCTGTCATGGAGGGCACGATATACAGCGTGTCATTCAATACGACGGTGTCGCCTTGCCCCTGAAGTTCATATTTCAAAACTGCTGAGGATGTTTGCCCTTCTGTCCACGCTTTAATTGCTTGTCCAAAACATGGTATAGGATCACTCACAAAAGCCTCAAGCTTCCTTTCTCCAGATCTTCCTCGTATATAACTAGGCAGATTAAAGCTACGCAATTGTCGGGTCCAGTTGGGAGGAAAAGGAATCCCTGAATACTGAAAGTTGCACAAAGCGCCGGGCAGATCAGGATCCTGAATGTACGGTACCGTAGGGTTAGTTGTGAATTCCCTGACACGAAGGTAAACTCTACCATCGGGACCAAGTTCAAGTTTGGCAGGGGAAAAATCTTTGCCTGGTACTTCTTGTTCAACGACAAAACGTGATGCACCAATCGTTCCCACCATACCAGAAGAGAGATCATACTGAAGTAATGTATTGAGTCCGACTGATAAGTACAATTTTGAGTTATCAGGAGAAAACTCAGCACCAAAAACGCTTTGATTAGAACTTGCTGACAATGTCCCAAAAGTACTTGCGATTCCGGTAGATGCATCGAATCGGCATAACGTCCCACTCAAATTCCCCAGAAATAGCCAGTTTCCATCATGCGAAAACTTCAGGAAGCCATTGGCAGATGTGATTCCAGGACTAACCACTGGCGTAGTAGATACACCTGATGCATCTACAAGGAAGGACTCAAGTTCCCAAACTGGATTGCTCGCGGTTCCGTTATTCACCGATGCTGTAATCCATACGTCCCGGCCGTTGGCATGATATACACAAGCAAAGCGCTCGTTATTCGTGATCTTTATTAATCTATTTTTTTCACCTACAACCACATCTCCTAATCCCCCTCTTAGGCTCATATCAATTTTTGAATAACTGAGGCCATCACGATATCTATTTTCAAAAGCATCCAAGGTGATAAGGTAGTACATGTCAGGGTTTCCTCCCGGATCACGAAAAGCGAAAGTTGCTTCAACTGTAGATGGGGAGCCGGCCATATCTGACCCATTAGGCATAGGCTGATGATTACTATCCCATATAGAGTCCCCGTTACAATAAAATAGCAGCCTTCCACTCGAATCGCTTATTGAGATTGAGTTTTCTATAAAATCGATTATCCTCGTCCCTTTCATTCGTGAAGCGTTGGCAGTGATCGCGGGAGGATTCACATCAAAGTCAAGCATATAATTGACATCCAGCGCCCAATGCATCTTCTGCGCGGTTTCATCGACAACGCAATTCCCCACTTTGACGAGTGCTCCCGCAGAGGTATCACTACATATTCCATTATCCTTTATCAGTTGAATAATGGCAGAACCCGGCTGTGCATTTGAGTAATTGAATGTCGGGCCTGAGCCTACCTGAATCCCATTTACCAACCAAATAAAATTACCAGTCCCTGTTGCTACTAACTGCATGATATCGTTGGGCTGTATTACACTTTGAAACCCGGAAAAACTCGCTCTGGGTTCACAGAATATCTCCAGCGTATCACGAAATGTGCTCCGACAATTAGGGTCCGCACCCTC
>JBGCFB010000336.1:0-12628 GCA_045106685.1 Bacteroidia bacterium
GGAATGATAGATAGTAGGAGGAGGAGTTTCATACAATCAACTTGATGCTTGTTTTAAGTGGCAACAAGTTAGACTAAGAATGAGTCAGTTGTCGCATTTTGGGGAAAACTGTATTGTGAATTCATTTTTTAAAACTGGAAAAGCACTCGCTGCTTGATCCTTGCTATTCGCTACTCTCGAATGATTGAATAGCACACGAGAGTAGCTAGTATCGAGCAGCAAAGATCAAGTCAGAAAGCAAAGGTAGGCTGCTCCTTTTTTCTGAACACTCGCTACTTGATCCTTGATATTCGCTACTCTCGAATGGTTGAAAACACACAAGAGTAGCCAGTATCGAGCAGCAAGGATCAAGTCGGAAAGCAAAGGTAGACCACTCCCCAAAGTTTTGAAATAAGACCAGGATAGGAATTTTATTTAGTACCTGGACCCTAGTGATTTCCTAGCTGGCCATGAGGTCGCAGCTGCATGGCTGCCAATACCTTTGTGTCGATCCCAAATCAATCAAAAGGATCACACAAAAAACTTAAAATCATGCAAAACCTAACCACACTTAACGTACATCACAGGTCGCTGCTTAAGCACCTTATGTTTCTTCTTCTCATCGCGAGCTTGGGCCAGGTTCAAGCTCAATCAGAAATATACCCGGGGTCAGGTATGCTAGGCAATGGTATCAATCTTTTGGAAGGGCAAAAAGAACCCAATGCGAATATGTTACTTCAAACGCTCACAAGAAATGAAATAGAACATAGGACTGGAGGAACCACGGCAGCGCTAACAGAGGATTATAATAGTATTGTAGAGGCTAGCAATGCCTATTCAGTCAGTATGGGTTTGGAGGCGAGCTATGGAGCTTTCTCTGCTAAAGCAAGTATGAATATATCTAATTCGACACAAACAAGAACCCAAAGTAAAACCATTCTCATTAAAAAAGATGTGTCTGATGCAAAGCTTACAGTGAGAACTCAAGTTGCAAACCTTAAACTAGCTCCTCTTTTTGAGAAAGATTTGAAGGACCCTCGTAAGAGTGCCATCGATCTATTTAATAATTGGGGTACGCATATCACGCTTGGGCTTAAAGTAGGAGGCCGGGTTTCGGTTGTTTATACCTCTGTCTCAAACACTAAAGCAAGCCAAAGTACGCTAGAGGCTTCAGCCAAGGCATCTTATGGTGGGGTTACCGGTGAAGCAGGATACAAAACGAGTAGGAGTACCAGCAGTTTTTCAAGCGACATCAAAGAAAAATGGATTATTCAAGGGGGCAATTCTAATGCTAGAATTGCTGTTGAAACCAAAAGAACCCCCCAAAATTATATAAACTGGGCTAGATCGGTGACGAATAATCCCGCATTCTTCGCCTTTGTACCTGGTAAACTCATACCGATATGGGAGCTATTACCTGCAAATTCAAGTAGAAGAAAACAACTAAAGGAGGCATTTGAGTGGGAATTCACCAAAAAATCTTTAGAAACGAAGAACCTTCAAATTTTTACCTTCGAAAGCACTCCTGCAAAAGTGATAAACAAGGCAAAATTGACTGTCCCATATGGATACAAGATTTTATCTGGAGGAGCCAAATCAAACTTTACGGGTGCAGGCAATATGCTTACAGCCTCTTATTATGATAATAACACCTGGATAGCAAGTCATAAGGACCACCATGTTTCCAGTTCTAGTAAGATAAAGATATATGTAATGGCAGTGTATGATCCTTATGATAAGATAGAGGTCACTTCAGGGTGGATGCAATCACCTAAAGGGAAATGGAATAGTGTAGCTACCAAATATATTCCAAATGGTAGTTCGGGTTGGTCATTGGTAGGTGGAGGAGCATATGCAGACTATAACTGCGCAGGGAGTATACTGACTGGATCATATCCGATAATCGATCCCAAAACAGGACAGTCTTGCTGGGCTGCAAGATCCATGGACTTTATGGTATCTTGTCCTGCAACGCTTTATGCCTTTGCTATTTATGCGAGATTTAAGCCAGGATCTCCTTATAAGATAACAACCAAAACCTTCGGTCAGGGTTATGGCCAAGGTGGCGTTATTAAGTATAATGCAGATGTCAGCGAACTTAATTGGCATCTGATTGGGGGCGGAGCAGTTACGTCAAGTACTGATGGAACAGGAAAGCAAACTTTTAATTTCTTGACAGGCACTTATCCTGCGAATAGTAAAAAACAATGGGTAGGAGAATCAAAAGACCATCATAAACCTGCGGCTGCCAGGCTTAATGTTATCGCGATTGGGCTTAGAGTTGTAAAGAGTAAGTAGGGTTCAGGAACTAAGAGAAAATCTTCGCTGTTTGGTTCCTCCATGTGTTTTTAAAACCGGATCTCTGATATAGTATCTCGTCTGTAGTATTTCCAAAATGCTGGGAAAGGCCTAGTAGAGATACGAAATACTACATACGGCATCAGAGATCAGATGGAATTGATCCAGAATTTTAGCATCGAGGATCAAGCATCAAGCAGCGAAGATTTTTTATCCTCAATCCCTCAATCCCTTTTCTGTCACACTAAAAAAGTAGCGATCTCCTTCTGTGTTGGTGGCAGCAGCATTATATCGAAATAGCCCTCCCCAACCACCGAACCAAAATCGGCCTTCCTGATCTTCCAGCATGCATAGCATGCCGTTCGTTTCAATTCCTTCGGCTTTGTAGAAGTTCCTAAAGGATTTTTCACTGGGCCTGAGCGAAGCCGAAGGGTTGAATCGATACACACCATGGTTCTCAACCGGAAACCAAATGTTTCCTTTCTTGTCTTCATAAATCTGAGCGATCTCTACGCCTTTGATCAAGCTGTCTTGCGTGAAATTGTTGAAGGTCTTGTGATCGTATCTGCTTATTCCGCCAAACATCGTCCCGAACCATATATTCCCTTTTGAGTCGGCTGTTATGCGACCTACATTGTTGTCAGGAAGGCCGTTCTTGGTAGTGAAGTGCTTGAACGCTTTTTGCTCAGGGCTATATTTTACCACACCAAAACCATCCGTCCCAATCCAGATATTACCTTCCAGGTCTTCGCTGATAGCCGTTATGCGGTCAGGCGATAAAATGTAGTTTTCGTTTTTGATAGCAGGTTTTGGAACCTCAAAATCTGAAAATGTCGCTCCGTCAAATCGGCTAACACCTTCCATCGTTCCTATCCAGAATATCCCATTTCGGTCTAAAGCCAGGCTCCAGATTTCGTTTTCGATCAAGCCGTCTTCCTCTGTGAAATTCGTGAACGAGCCACTATCTGCAGAAGGGCTATAGCGCCAGAGTCCGCGATACGTGCCGAACCAAATATGCCCTGCCTTGTCTTCGACGATGCCTGTTATGCGCCCCATGTCGAAGCCTGCTTTTTGATTAAAATATTGCAGCGAGTCTCCGTTATAGCGCATCAGGTCATAGACATTGGTCCCGATCCAGATATCGCCTCGCGAGTCCTGGAATAGTTGTCGCACATGTTGGCATAATTGTCCTTCCAGAAAGAATAAGGGGTCCACCCAAGGGGTAGGGGTGTCAACGACGGTTGCCTGCGGGCTTTCTTCAGGGCTTTCCTGCGGAGTGGTGGTTTTGTAGTGGCCGTTGCATGCAAACCATAGTAAGGAGACCAGAAATAGGATGCGATGTCCTACTTGATAGCTGTTGTTTTTGCTCATAAAAAATTCAAATATCTAGAATTACTCATCTACAATCTCTAATATAATAGATTGCAGCTGTTCATTCATTTTTTCGAAATAAATAGAACGATCCTTTTCCTTATAAAACGAGCCTAAACCAACAAAACCCTTTTGTGGCCTGAGCGGAGTCGAAGGCCCCTCAACCAAAATCTACAGATTTTATTGCCGTTATGGCTTCGACTCCGCTCAGCCACCAACTATTTAGCGGGTAAAAATGGCGATTAAAGACGCCAATGGGCCATTTTTATTTCAATTTTTTGAATGAACACCCCTGATTGCAGATTGGAAATTGCAGATGAGTGATTGAAGACTTGTCTAGTGCCTTTGGTACTAGCAGCCTTCTGTTCCAAAGAAGAAGACAAGTTCCTGATCGACCTTTTCGCCTTCTGCATTTGTGGCTGGGTTCCACTTCGCTGGCATATTGCTGATAAGCTCAACCAATGTTTTGTCTACCTCATCATATCCACAGGTTGATTGTAGAGAAACATCGGCAACGGTGCCTTCCTTGGTGACGATAAAGTGAACCTTTCCTGGCTTCAGTTTTTCTTCTTCAATGAGAATCGTTTTTGCCTCACTGTTTTCTTTCAAATACCCGATAAGCGCATCATAACCATCGGCAAACTCGGCTTCTTTTTCTGGTGTGATGGTGAAATAGTATGACAAGTCATAACCGCGAGCAACCATGCCGCAGGTAGCAGCCATTTGGCAGTCAGCCTTGATATAGAAGTTGGTGGAATAGTCCGTTGATTCGAGCAGCTTCAACTGATCTTCAGTTAGCATTTCGTTATGGCCTGCTTTACTAAATTCCAGGCCTTTACTCATCACAGTAACCTTGACATTCGCATATTGGTTGAGCTTGCGGGATTCTTGCTCTGGTAAAATATCGATAATCGATGTTGCATGAAGAAGGTCCTCGCGCGTAATCGTCGCTAAAAACCGCGAGTCGATTTTGTACAGCAAATCAGGCGCTGCCTTTTTATAAGGAACGAGCGAAACGACTGGCGCAACAGCCATCGAATTAGAACACGTAATCGCTTTGGGAACAGCTTCTGTTTTGTCCCAACTCATATAACCAAAAGCAGTAAGGCTGAATAGGGTAAGTACTGCGGATAAAATTAGAATGCTCTTTTTCATGTCTGATATAATTTGATTGATGAATGTTTGTCAAATATATCGGAGCGCATTTCAGACAGCACTATTTGGAGTGTAAAGTAGTGTAAACTGGATGTAAAAGATGGTTTATGCCTTTATACAGTTCCCAAAACTCACCACAAAAGTCATCACCACATCATCAAATCAGCTAATCAACCAATCACCAACGCCACCGCCGTACGGCTCGGTAAGTAGAGCGTCAGCTGTCCTTCCTCGTTGCAAGGATATTCGATGTCAGCGATGCGCTCATGACCACCAAAGACCTTGCGGTCGGTATCGAGAAGCACTTTGTAGACTCCAGCAGTTGGAACGGGGAAGGTGTAGTCGCTATGTGATTTTGTTGGATGAAAATTGAATGCGAAAAGCACATTGTTGCGCTCATAGATAAGCACATGGCCTTGCACATCGACATAGACCTGATTGGCGAAGTCGGCAGGCAAAATATGCTGCTCTGCAAGAAGATGAATCATCGCCTTGTCAAACTCCCAAAGGAACTTGTATTTCAGGTCCTCGCGCTCAGCGAGCGACCATTGCCGACGGGCGTACTGGTAGCTCCAGCCGTTGCCTTCGCGCGGGAAGTCGATCCACTCAGGATGGCCGAACTCGTTGCCCATAAAGGTCATATACGCTTCACCTGAAAGGGTTGAAGTGATAAGTCGGATCATCTTGTGGAGGGCAATACCGCGCTCCACCGCAGGATGCGGATCATCGACCATCATGTGATTGTACATTGCTGCATCCATCAGCCACATGGCCTGGGTTTTGTCACCGACGAGACCCTGATCATGCGACTCGGTATAAGCCACCGTTTTGGTCTTGTACATGCGATCGGTGAGCGTCTGCCAAATCTCGTGCATGTTCCAATCCTCATCCCGCTTGGTCTTGAACACCTTGATCCAATAATCGGGAATACCCATCGCAAGACGGTAATCAAAACCAACTCCACCTTCTTTGATATTTCGAATCAAACCGGGCATGCCACTCATATCTTCTGCAATGCAGATCGCATTTTTCTTAATGCTATGCACCAGGTCCATCGCCAAGGTCAAATAGGTAATCGCGTCCCATTCAACCATATTTTTAAAATAATCATCACCATGACCGAAGCTTACTCCGTCGCCGTGATGCATATACAGCATCGACGTAACGCCATCAAAGCGGAAGCCATCGAAGTGAAATTCGCGCATCCAGTAGCTAAGATTGGAGAGCAAAAATTCCTGCACTTCCCATTTGCCATAATCAAACAGCATACTATCCCAGCCACTATGCTCACCACGGCCACCCGCATGAAAATAGTGATGATCCGTTCCATCAAAACGGTTGAGGCCTTCGGCCATGTTTTTCACTGCATGCGAATGCACGATATCCAGAATAACCGCAATACCACGGCTGTGCGCTTCATTGATAAGATATTTGAGATCTTCCGGAGTTCCAAAATTTGACCTTGGTGCGAAGAAGTTGGATACGTGGTAGCCAAAGGAGCCATAATATGGATGCTCCATCACGGCCATCATCTGTATGGCATTATAGCCGAGTTCATCGACCTTGGGAAGCACTAGATCCGCAAACTCGCGGTAGGTTCCTTCGCGGAATTCCTCCGTCGCCATTCCTACATGGCATTCGTAAATGCGTGGCGCACCGATGTCTCCCGGATCAAAGTTTTTGTCGGTCCACTTGAACGGCGTTGCCGGATTCCAGAACTGACCTGAAAAGTCCTTGGTGTCGTCATCCTGGACAGCGCGCTTGATATATGCTGGTAGTCGATCGCGATGGCTACCGTCGGCGCCATGAACATGTACTTTCAGTAAGCTTTCATGTGTGATAGAGGAGGAGGAATCATCGGGAATGAATATCTCCCAGATTCCGTCTGGCCGCTGCGTCAATGGATGCGAAGCATTGTCCCAGCCGTTGAAGTCGCCTGTGAGGAAAAGTGCCTTGGCACCTGGGGCCCATTCGCGGTACCACACGCCTTTGGCTTTCTTGTCATAGTTCAGGCCCAGATGCTCATATGCCCGTGCAAATTTCTTGAGGCTTCCAGCAGCTTCAGTGATCGTCTTTTTGCGGTCTTTATAGCGCTTGATGCGCGCGATAATATCTTCCGCATACGGCTGAAGCCATGGGTCTTCTTTGACGATGGTGGGGAGCTTTATTTTTTTTGCCATGAGGTCGGTTTGTAGTCAAGAGAGGATTCCAAAAATGCTGCATCCATGGTCGTAGAGACGTTGCATGCAACGTCTCTACACCTAGGGCAAAAATGTCTTTTTATTCGCATTCCACCAATTAGCATTTGCTTCTTTTACGAATAGTCCCATTTACCCCAATACTGCAAAAAGATCTTCGCAATGTTGCGGGCATCGTCGATGCCACGGTGATGTGTGCCGTCCAGAGTCAGATTCTCCAGCTTCAATGCGCGTCCCATTCCCACGGGTTTGCGAAGTCCTGTCAACTTTGCGTATTGATGTTTGACACTGATATGGGGCTTCACCCAGGCATCATCCAGTTGGTGGAGGGCGGAGTCTTTTTTGAGTTGAGAGCGATCATAAAAACCCCATGAGCAAAGAATATAATCCTGCTCGCCTTGGCTAATCCATTCCTGGAATTGCTGCGAAACGACCGGAAAGGTTTCTGCTGTGTCGACTTGCTCTTGTGTGATGGTGGTGAGCTGCTTGCAAAAATCACTGAGGAAAGGGTTGAGTGTGGGTTTGACAAAAGCTTCAAACTCTGAAAGAATCGCGCCTTCGTCGTCGATAAGAACAGCGCCTATTTCAATGATTTCATTGATGTTATCGTCAGAAGTTGATTGCTCCTTTCTGTCCCAGCAGGTTGCTTCCAGATCGAATATGATGTGATTCATGATGATTTTCCGTCTGTGTCGATTAATACTTAATAACCTTTTTTATTTGCCCATCAATTTCAACAAAATAAAGCCCATTTGAAAAAGTACTAAAATCAATGGAAAAGGAGTCGGTGGTTGAAATATTTCCCGTTTTAAGTACTTGACCATCAGGGCTTAATATACGAAATGCTTTACGCTCAAGCCGCTTGTTTATAACAATTTTTGCCAAAGATTTTGTCGGATTAGGATAAACCTCAATGCTATTTTTTTCCTCAATGACTTCTGCGTTTGAGACTATAGGTGAGGTGAGCATATAAGTCCAAACAGCGTTGTTGAGGGTGCTAAATCTTACCGGAGCATTATGATAGAGAAGTGATAGTCCTGGCCTTTGGGTAGTATAGAGACAATGTGAATTATTGTAAGGTGCCGGGACGTTATCGATATGCGTGGTGTCGTATCTTGGAAATAATTGCAAGCCATGCATATTGGCCAGCTGTTTATCGAAATCTACGATTTCATCTAGCAGACTTAGATATGAAAAATGCCTGTCAAGATTTGTCAATCCAGGAGCTCGTAACCAGGCTCCAGAATTGGAGAAGTGGTTGCTGTAATCATTTGGTCCTGAGAACATTATGACTCTTTCGACCATATTCGATTTGCCAAAATAGCATGCATGGCCACTTCCTTGCGAATGCCCGCTAACGACGATTTTGGACCAGTTGAGGGATTGATTACCCGTAAGATATTGGCTCCAGTTTTGGTTGGGATACGTGACGTTTAAATAGGTGAGGAGTTTGACGGTGCGGGTATAAATGGAGTTCAGGCTGTCCACGTTGACACGAGGACTTATTGGAGTTCCATAGCATACTTCTTGTCTATATGTATTGAAAATAAGGCTATCAGTATTATTCGCCAAAATTGCCGCGGCGACAGCGTTCGGATATGACAGATTGATCACATCAAAGCCTAAGTTTCCAGCAAAATTGGAGATGGTTCGATATACATCTGGCGTGCTGTTTGTCCCTCCCAAGAAGAGGAAGAGCTTGTCAATATTGGATGAAGTATTTCTGACAACCAGATGCGAGTCCTGAACAGCGCTATATTGAATATCAGTTTGAACTGGAGCTACATAAAAGGTGTTGACCTGCGCATAGCCAGTCATGCTGATTGCTATAAGCATTGTAGTAATTAGCCCTTTTATCAGGTGCGTAGTGTGATGCATGGTTTGTTTTTTTGTTGAAAAAACGTCCTTTCTGTTTGCGCCTTGATTCGCCTCTAAGGCATTTCCATAATCCCAGAAGAGTCCGTCTGACAATCGTTTAGTTTAAATTTTTTGCCATACCATTTAAAGCCTTTGTTGTCCTTGAAGGTACAGTTCGTAAAAACGATTGGCTTGTCAAAGTCTGTATAATTTTCCATCAGATTAAAGGCTGGATTTCCTGGCATTTTGGGGATGTTATGCACAAAATCACAATCGAGAAAAGTGACATCATGGGTGGAATAGGTGAAGCCTCCCAGAACAGATGCGATTAAGATGTTATGATGAAAATCCGTGTTTTGGAATTTGATGTGTCGACTTTTTTCAAGCTCAAAAATCAATATCGAACAGCCTGTTATTTCCGAATTGCTTACACTTAGATGCGTAACATCTTTGGTCTTTAAGCCGATCTTTCCTTCGACCAGCTTCAAGCTGTCAAGTTTAATATGATCGCAATTCGTAAGGTGAAGGACATTCGTATTTGGGTCACTTGGTTTCAATATGGAAGCACCTGTGCCTACGATCGTCAGGTGATGAATGCTGTCGATATGTAAGGTCGCAGGCAGCGAATAAACATCGCTCGTGAGCTTTATAAGGCGATTGCTGCGAATTCCTTGGATGAGTTCCTCGGTGGTCTGAACGACGATCGTGTCCAGTGTGAGCACTTCGTCATGTACTTCCTGAATATTGGTGTGCTGGATAGTGCTTTCCTGCGCTCCGCAGGAAGCGAATACTTGCAGCAAGCAGAGGATCAGAATCGGCGATATCAAATAGGCTATTCCGCTAGTCTTATTATTCATATTGATAAGGTTCATTATTCAAGGCCATATTTTCAACATTTGCGAGAACCTGTTTCATATATCGCTTCCAAAATATTTTTGCAAACAACCAATTGAATGGATAGAGCAATGGTGAATGAGCATGCAATGCATAGACATATTCGATCAGAATGCTATTGGGCTCTATTTCGGTCGTTTTCCATTCGCCCACAAACTTGTAAAAGCCCAACATCCAGGACTGGAAGTCATCGACCTGGATTTTCCAATACTGGTTTTCCTCCCTTTCAAGGATGTGATCGACAGAGGCAAAGCCACCCTTTTGCGTAAGCGACTTTGCCACAAAAACCTTTTTACTCGAGCCTGGCTTTCCCCAGTTTTCATCATCGGTTACATGTGTCACCTTAGGCATCACCCCCAGGCCCGTATGGATTTTCGAAAGGTCGCACAGCATAGGTGTTTTGAAGGCTCTTTCCAGTGAGCATGTATAGGTCGTCGATGTGCTGACTTTTATGATCATGGTGTCTTATTTCTGAGTTAGCTGCCTGACGCTTTTGTCTTTGTATAATGCGAAAATTTGATCGTTTTGATCCACCATAAAGGCTTCTACTTTTGAGATGTCGACTTGGGCATTTCCTAACCTATTCTGATTGAAGTTGCTTGGTAGTTGCACTTCTTTGAATCCTATGCTGGAAAGCGATTCTCCATTCAAATTAAGAACATCATACAAACCATTTTTACTGCCTAATATCAAACTAGGCTTTTCATTATTTCGGTGAATAGGAAGCGATAAGCGGTCATATTCAAAATCGGTCAATAGCTTCGCTTGCTGAAGGTCTAGCAGCGCTACCTTGTTATCCTTGTTGCTCACAGCCAGATACGTATTGCCCTTTCTCAATAAATAATCCTCAGACCTGGAACGAATTACCCGCACGTTTGAAAGCGTGTCTTTGAGGAGTATTTCCCCTGTTAGCGCTTTTATGATAAATGAATAACGAGAGCCTATGCGCGTTTTATGTTTACTAATATCATCGAAAACCACATCATTGAAAATCTTCATTGTTTGTGGATTATGGAACACATTCGGTGAAAGTTCAGTCCCTGCTGAATCGATAAACGTGTAAAGGGAATCCGCGAATCCCTTTTTTAAAATATAGTCTCTTTTGGGGTCGTCAATATCGCTTGAAGGAACGGGCCCGCCATTTATTTGCAGCCATCGAATTACAGTCAGATTTTCATATTGACAGGGTAAAACAACCTTGAAATCAATACTCAAAAGGCCATATCCCTTTTGAGGACATTTTACGCAAACGAGGCTTTTGGTAAACATGCGAATCTCCTCATATTCATGCGCCAATACGACCTCCTCCTTTTGATTAATGATGCCATACGTATCACCAACTTTAGTCTTGTATAATTTTACTTCATCTTTTTCAAAAAACGTCACCGTATTATCATCGATCTTCTGACCACACGCACTCAGAAAAGGCAAAAAGATGATTGCTAGCAGTATTATGCTTTTCATGTAGAGGTGTTTTGTTGAATGTGTGGTGTTAGAATGAAATGTGTGCTAAACATCATACATCCAGTCTATTGTATTGTCAATCCAGAGGTCCCCAGATAAATCAGTTTGGTCATAATCACCAAATACTGCTTCTGTGAGTTCGATGTTGTCATCATGAAGCTTAAATACTCCATAAAATGGATCCTGAAATGAACGATGGCATTGGTGATCTTTAGGGGTGGAAAGCCAAGAGATTTTTCCCCAATATTTTAAGTAAGCATTCTGTTCTACTTCAAGCTTGACTGCAACTACATCATCAGCTCCAAAACTCCGATTACGCTTGTCGTCGCTAGAGGCAAAACGGTAGTTCAGTATTACTGCCACCAAATACGCTAAGCCGTCTTTATCGTCGATTTTGGCTACATCTATAGGACCATTTTGCAAAAGTAATGGTCGTATTATAGCTGTGGTTTTGGTGATAAATTCGGCTAACCTTCGCTGATCTAGTCTTTTCATGTATCTCGAATCATATGATTAGCTTAACTATTTCCCCTCGGACTCAGTTTTGTTATTTTACCTGCCAAATTTCTTTCGATTTTGTATTCAAACTGTAAGGAATGTTCTACTATTTCTGGATGATCAACAAATGAACAAACCTCTTGATTTAAGGTGTCATATTTATCTGGCCCCATTTCTATTATTTCCCAAATATTAGGGGATTTTTTAGCTTCTATGTAAGCAGCTAACTTGTGGTGGCCGTCCAATAAAAAAGAGCTAGCATCTTCACTGCCATACATTTTTCGGTAAGCTAAAACGATCGGGTAAAGCCCACGTTCGATGTCCGACTTATACTTTTCGATGAGTAACGGATTTAGTTCTTTTTGTTTTTTAGTACACAAGACGACTCCAAAGTCAGAAATACAGAATCTATACTCTTTTTCAACAAACGAATATTGACTTCTTCCGTCAATAAAGTAACGTCCAGGTGGGAAGTAGCTCAATAGTTTTTCAAACTGAAAATCTTCTTCAGGCCAATAGGTTTTCGGTTCGTAATAGTTAAAGTATTCTTCAGTTCCATACAGATTGAATCCAACATCAGAAAGTATCTTGTTTACCTTTTCTGTTGATTTAACAGGGATGAAAAATTCATCGGTAATGTCTTGTCTGTCTCCCCACATTGATATTGCAATCAGTTCTTTATCTATTTCTAACCACGTACAATGACCATCATAAAAGGCAGCGATGGTGCCGTTTCCATTAGTTTTATATATTTTGGTAGGGATCATTTAACTTTGGGTAAATCCGTTTGTAACTTTCAAAATACAATTAGAAAGTACTTTATTTTTAAGTCGAAGTATCTGTCTCATCCCACTCACTTATTCCACCAAATTGCCTCAACCAATTAAGCGTTTGATGTCTCTCAAAACTGGTAT
>JBGCFB010000337.1:0-2651 GCA_045106685.1 Bacteroidia bacterium
CACCCATGCTCCTGCCTGCCTAATCCTCAGCCGCCAAAATATCAAGAGCCTTCCTGGTGATCGCAAAGCCACAGCCAAGGCTGCTGAGCAGGGCGCATACATCGTACAGAAAGCTGACAATCCGGACGTTGTCCTCGTTGCCAATGGCTCCGAAGTAGCGACGCTGATAGAAGGCGCAGCCTTGTTGAAGGATCAAAAAAATCTGAATGTTCAGGTAGTAAGCGCTCCGTCCGAAGGTGTGTTCCGTGAGCAAAGCAAAGCTTATCAGGAAGCCGTTATTCCATCTGGCGTGCCTGTTTTCGGCATGACCGCAGGCTTGCCTGTTGCCTTGGAAGGTCTTGCAGGCCCTCATGGAAAGGTCTTCGGCTTGAGCCACTTTGGTTACTCCGCGCCTTATACGACGCTCGATGAGAAGTTCGGCTTCACGGCTGAGAATGTGGTTGCGCAGGTTGGTGAGATGTTGAATGCGTAAATGATAGGATGAATGTGTAGAGACGCAAGATCTTGCGTCTCTACACATTCAATTTCCCATCCCAAGTCTTAATCGCGTATCCAACTCCTCATTTCCAGTAAGAAACACCGCTTCCTGCGGCACGAGCAACGATGCAATCTCCCCCTTATCGATCTTGGCTTTTTCTTCTTTTACAAAAGGCGTGATATTGATAATCTCTACGATCATATCATCATTGAAGGTCTTTTGGATCTCTCCTCTTAAGCCTAGTTGTATGGCTCTACGGGCCTGTTTTTCTCCGTAAATATCATGATCGGGGTCCCACTGCAATCTTACGTTACTTGCCTTGAGCTTTGCTTTCCAATTGTCGATATTGTGGTAAATATCCTCCTTATAAGCGCTGTACACTGCTTCTTCAAGAATTTGGACAAAGCCTTCTTTACGAATCCATATTCCCAGCACTTGCTTCTGCGCTTCTTTTTCCGCCCAACCGCAGCGATACATCATCCATAGAAAGTTAGGCTTTATCCAGGTCATCCGCGAAAAGCTATAATGATCACCTCCGAACTTTTGATGCTCAATCGCATACTTTGCTATCCGCGGATTGAAGGCCTGATACACCAGGATTTCATCTGTTCGCTGTTGGGCCAGAATGTGGTGGCCGCTTTGGGGAATTGATTCCAGGTATTGATTGTATGGTATTGTTTCGATGTTCATGGGTGGTGAGTTTACCATTCGCGCCATTCGTCCAAATACTCACTTGCTTCATCTAGACCAACAATAGTTCCCATTTTATAAAGGCCTTCGCACAAACCTTCTCGCTCCTCTGTGTCTATTCCACTGTAGGTACTATCATCCGCATCAATCTGATTCAAATTGTTAACAGATGTTTCAAACTTAGAAAGCAGTTCCTTTTTAGAGGTTTCCTCTGGCAAATTTATGAGCTCTTCCTTTAAACGGTTTAATTCTGCAATTAAATACGGCTCAATATCCTCATATACAATTGGCAAAAAGTCCTTGACATTTAACATTTTTAGTCGCTCGGCATTCATGGCTTTGTCTTAAGTAAATGTTTAATAATTCTCCAATAGGAAAACTCGAATGAATGTGTGATTTTTATTAATAAATATCACACTCCTAAGATAGGAAAAGTCTCCTGGCTCTCGCGGGCTTCTATAAGAAGCTGGCTTGGATTTCGTGGCAGTGGGAAGGGAAATGTTGGCAGGTGGGTAATCCAAGCCTATAGCCAGGAGGCCAAAGGCCGGGATTACCCACCTGCCCTCGCCGCAACCCTAAAATCCCGGCCAGCGCAAAAGTCCATAAAACTTAAGTTTACTCCTGGCATGAAGTTTCTCCACGCCAAAACTAATAGAGGTTATGAATTCCGATTTGTTAAAATCATCATTGTAAATTCGCGCATTAACAATTATTTGATTATGAGTCGTTCGTATAAAAAATCCCCCTTTAGCTGGTTCACAACTGCCGTTACAGAAAAACAAGATAAGCGAGATGCCAATAGAAAGTATCGTAGAACAGTGAAACATTTATTACAGAAAGGAATTTACTACATGCCCCTTGAAAGGGAGCTCTCTAATGTCTATTGCTTCGATAAAGATGGGAAGTTTTATGACCTAAAAAAGGACCCAAAGTCTATGCGAAAGTAGACATCTACTTATTGCTGGGCTGGATTTCGGATGATGGAGTTGATTAGCGTGCAATCCATGCCAGCTCAGTGAATCCAGCCAATAGGCAGTATATCATAGATAAAAGTTAGTGTTTTCCAAGTTTCAGCCTAGCATTCAGCTCCTCATCCTCTGCTACAATAATAACTTCCTGCGGCACAAGTAACGATGCAATCTCCCCCTTATCGATCTTGGCTTTTTCTTCTTTTACAAAAGACGTGACGTTGATAATCTCTACGATCATTTCTTCATTAAAAGCGATTCCCTTCGAGATCGCTCAGTTTGCTTACCCACACCAATCAATATCGAGTCAAAAACATTTAGTTTTTAAGTATTTAGTGTAATAAATCCGACAGGTGTCCATATAATTTTGTCATCAACTAATTAAAATTCTGAATTCATGACAACACTACAAATTATTGGACTTTGTGCTATTGCGTTAATTGGCTTCATTCTACTTCTTAATATAATCGGAAGAAAGCACTTTAATCCAAAAGGGAAATTCAAAAGGGCTTCAC
>JBGCFB010000338.1:0-20631 GCA_045106685.1 Bacteroidia bacterium
ATTTTTTAGCAAAATTGTCATTTCGACTCGCGTAGCTGAGGAGAAATCTTGACTTTGTCGACTTAGAATGCTAAAAGTCAAGATGTCTCGCCAGCTTCGCGGCTCGACATGACAACCTTTTTGGTTTCGTTAGACAACTTCTGCGTCAAAAAAGTATCGAATAGCACGCTATTCTCAAATTTTTCTCCTTGCCTGAAACCAAAATCTCTACGCATTATGACCATTTTATTTTTTTCGTTTTACGAAGCTTCTTTTTCCAAAGCAAATTGCCTTGCAATAAGCCCATCTTCTTCCACCTCTTTTTCATAGTGAAAGCCCACCTTTTCCAGTACATGAATAGAGGCTGTATTGGCGGGAAGCACCCAGGCGATGATTCTTTGGAGCGATAAGGTGTTGAACCCAAAATCTAAGCAAGCGAGAGCTGCTTCTGTCGCGAATCCTTTTCCCCAATATGCTTTCATAAAACGATAACCAAGGTCTACTTCATCCAGATCATCGAGGTATTTTAAGCCTGCAAAACCAATGAATTTCTGCTCAGACTTTAGTTCTACAGCCAGTCTTCCGTAGCCATATTTTTGGTAGTCGCCAAGGACATCTTCTTTGATCCTTCGTGCGGTTTCAGCGCGACTTACAACACCGCCATCGCCGGTAAGTTTACTTACGGCGGCATCAAGATTCATGATGTAAGCAGCTTCAATATCATCCAGGGTAAATGGTCTGATAATGAGGCGCTCAGTTTCGATATATGGAAGATTTGGTAAGTGTGAAGGCATATCGATGCTATTTTGAATTGAATATTACGGCTAATTTGAAGAAAGCATATTAACTTGTTTTGAATACGCTTACTCTAATATCAAATATCGTATGTGGGAAGAAACATTGACATTTTACGACAGCCTTGTTGCAAAGAACCCAAACTTTGAACGCAAAGGGAAAACAGTTCCATACACCTCTGCGAATGGGCACATGTTTTCGTTTATTAATAAGGAAGGAGAACTGGGTTTTCGCCTGTCAAAAGAATCAGGTGAGCGATTTATGGAAGAGCATGAAATCACAACCCCGTTCAAGTCACACGGTGCTTTTATGCGCGGTTATGTGCTTATTCCTGAGCGCCTTTTTGAAAAAGAGGCATTGCTTTCTGCTTTGTTAGAGGAAAGCTTTCAATACGTGATGAGTCTTCCTCCCAAGAAGAAGTAACCGTTTATGGTTTTGAATTCATGGTAGAGACGTTACAATGCAATATCTCTACTCAATCAACCAGCACTGCGTCCTCTAAATAAAAGAGCAAACGACTGGAAAAATCTTCTCGATTGAGTTTCAACGTTCCTCGCAGCGTAACGCGCTTCGCCACGTAATTAATTTCCTCTTTGGCGACTACTTCCATGACCGTTTCGATACCTGCTTGCCCACAAAAAAAACATGTTTCATATGGAAAGGCTGAAAATGCAAAGTATCCCAGGTCAACTTCCATCGGAATGATATAGCCTTTTACTTCGACGGTTTTGCCATCAAGCGCCTCTACTTCTGCCGGATATTGTGGTATTGAAATAGGAATGCCCAGATCTTCATCGACCTGTTTTGTTAATGTCGTTTTGCTAAGACTAAGCCAGATATTTTGCTGAGCGATAAGCCCGGTGGACAGTACGAGGAGGATGCAAAGGAGAATTGTCTTCATGATGCAAGTTTAACGAAAAAGAGGCTGCCGCAGATACGCGACAGCCTCTTTTATTATGTAGAGCCATTATAGCCTGGGAATGTATTCCCAGTTATAAAACCGGGAAATTCATTCTCGATTAGTTGGCTGTCTGGGCCTTGCCTTTTGGAAGGTAACGCTTGATCAGGTCGAGAGAGATAGGACTCGCTACGAAGATCGAAGAGTATGTACCAACCATGATACCGATTACGATACCGAATGTAAAGCCACGGATACCTTCTCCACCAAAGAAGAAAAGGATAAGGGCTGTAATCAATGTCGTAACAGAGGTAATCAATGTACGGCTCAATGTCTGGTCAATCGAGGTGTTGTAAACATCTTCAAGTGAAGAAGCCTTCATCTCGCCGATATTCTCACGAATACGGTCAAACACAACCACGGTATCATTGATAGAATAACCAATGATGGTCAGGAGTGCAGCGATAATCGCCTGATTGATCTCTACATTGAAGAAGCTAGGATCAACCATGCTTAGCAATGAGAATACACCCAACACGATAAGTACATCGTGGAAGAGTGCAGCGATCGCACCAGCAGAGTACTGCCACTTGCGGAAACGGATGAGGATGTACAAGAAGATGATCAACAATGAGAACACAATCGCATACAAAGCAGCATCACGAATATCGTCCGCAAGGGTAGGACCTACCATCGAGGAGCTTTGAATCCACTTACTCTCGTAGTTTGGATACTTACTCTTGATTCCTCCTTCAAGTAACGAGATTACATGTTCTGTAATGCTGGTCTCTGTACCTTCAAGGTTTCCAGTCTGCTCACTGAGATAACTGGTTGTGATCATCAACTGGTTGTTTGATGACATAGTCTTCACCTGAGTGTCAGTATTCTTAAACGCATCGTCAAGTGTTTCACGAAGGTCTTGTACCTCGCTTGAGCTTAAGTTTGCAGCTTCTCCACTTGTGTCGGAGAATGCAACAACAAACTGGCGACCACCTTTGAAGTCAACACCTGTTTTGAATCCAAATACAATCATCGACAGAATAGAAATACCTACAAGAACTGCAGAGAGTGTGTAGAATTTCTTGCGACGACCTACCATGTTTAGCTTCAAACGATCAAAAAGACCAGTAGTAGAAGAGGAACCAAATGCGATAGAAGAACCACCTTTGTTTGCGTAGTAGTCAAGAATCAAACGTGTAATAATCAACGCTGAGATCAATGATGTTACGATACCGATCATCAAGGCAACTGCAAAACCACGGATAGGACCTACACCAAATGCATAAAGTACAACACCAGTAAGGAAGGTTGTAATGTTAGCATCCATAACAGATGAGAACGCATTGCTAAAGCCAGATTTGATACTTGCTTTCAGTGTCTTGCCTTTAGCTTGCTCTTCACGAACACGCTCAAAGATCAGTACGTTAGCATCAACCGCCATACCTACTGTCAGTACCAGGGCTGCAATACCAGGAAGTGTCAATACAACCGTAAAGGAAGCAAAACAACCAAGTACGAAGAAGATGTTAGCAACAAGTGCTACATCAGCTACGAGACCAGCTTTGGCATAATAGATCGCCATAAAGATCAAGGTGAGAATAATCGCCATAATAAAGGCGATAAATCCACTATCAATGTTTTCCTGACCGAGTGTTGGTCCAACCTGATCTTCAGATTCAATACGTGTACGTACAGGAAGCTGTCCAGCCTTCAGCACAGTTGCAAGGTCTTTTGCCTCGTCAATGGTAAAGCTACCACTGATCGATGAACGACCACCAGGAATCTTTTCGTTGATATTTGGCCATGTGTAAGCAGCACCATCAAGTGTTACTGCAATCGCACGCTGAATATTCTGCTCTGTGATACGTCCCCACTCTGCACCGCCTGAAGTATTCATGGCAAGTGTTACAGAAGGGTTTCCACGCTCATCAAAGTCCTGTGTTGCGTTTGTCACAACTGAACCGTCTAGTGATGAGCTATCTTGTGAGTTCGGCTTTAGCGCGATAAGCATGAATACATCCTTATTGCTTTCGAGTGGCTTAAATGACCAAACAAAACGCATGCGATCAGGAATCATTTCCTGAATCTCGTCACGTCTGAAGTGCTCATTGATCGCTGCAGTATCAGTATAGCGAGCGTAACCTACTACAGGTGAGTTCGCTTGAATATTTCCAGATGGAGGGCCTAGAAGTGCAAAAAGTGGATTTCTGCGTCTACGCTCTTCGAATGTCAAATCTTCACCCGCTGTTGAATCAGCATCAGTGAGGTTAGTCTGGTCATCAAGGGTTGTGGTACTATCGATAGTTTCACCATCTGCTGCGCCAATCTGATCGAGATTGCTGGTGTCATTCTCTGCTATATCAGCGAGTTCAGGATCAACTGCAGGAGCTGCAGTCGTATCCGTATCTGTAGAGTCTGCATATCCGAGGATGCCTTTTAGACGTGTGTCGATATCAGCAAGGATACCTCCACCGTTTTCATAAATTTCAGAAACAGTGTATGTCTCCCAGAAGTCCAGGCGGGCAGTGTTACGAAGAAGCTTACGTACACGCTCTGGCTCACGTACACCAGGAAGTTCAAGCAAAAGACGACCTGTACCGGCCTGCTTCTGCAAGTTTGGAGAAGAAACACCAAACTGGTCAATACGCTTACGCACAATTTCGAATGTACGGTCAATCGCATCTTCTGATTCTGTACGTAGAAGTTGCTCTACCTCTGCGCGAGGTGTGTTGTTACTGATGTTGCGAGAGCGGTTTGAAAAAATCGCACCAATGTTCGCATCGGCATCCACTTTGTAAAGCTCGTCAAGGAAGATGTCTACAAATGGGCGGTCGTCAGTTTGGGCAGCTTTAGACGCATTTGCCAAACCTGCTACAAAACTGGCATCGTTGCGAGAAGAACCGGCCAACTGGCGCATAAGGTCCTCAAGGTCAACTTCCATGGTTACAAACATTCCGCCCTGCAGGTCAAGACCAAGGGTGAAGGAACGGTCGATCGCTTTGTCGTAGCGTTCTTTATTATCAGCATCGTCCATGTACTCACGTGCTATCTCAAGATCACCACTGTCAACTTTAGAGCTGTCTTTGGCGCTTTGTGAAAGAATAGTAGAATATTCCTGACGCTTTCCATCTTCGTCAAACTGGATATATGTCCAGTACAACTGATAGATACAAATCACACTAAACACTATGAGTAGTGCGATTACGGTATTCTTATTTTTCATTTGAAAAAATAGGGTTTATAGAAAATGTAAATTGTTATTTAAGTTAAAATGTATAATGTGAAATGTACAAGAGGTTTGCGAGAGAAAGACTCCCAACCATTGAACAATACTACATATACATTAATTGAATTTTTTGGCACGATGTGTCTAGGAACGCAATGGATGGTATAGATTTGAAAACCATACGAGAGTAGCAAGTATCAAGGATTGAGTAGCGAGTATTGATTCAGTATCGTTAGAAGTTTTTTCTCGATACTTGATCCTCGCTGCTCGATACTCACGTGTCTTTATACAATACGTGTCTAAGAATCGAGTGCCTGGGGCACTAAGGTGCCCGAGTAGGGTAGAGCCCCCAAATAAGGGAGATCAGCTTCGGTAAGGCAGCGGGAGCCGCTATTTCCGTAGCAAAAGAAAAAGAAGGGATGAAACGTTGTGCAATCGAGACGCCAAGTGACTGAGCAACAGGCGTATAGCCGGAGTTATCAGCGAAGCTGCTACTCCATTCTGCAACAGTGGACTGGTCCAGATCCTGAGAATTTCGTGCTTCAATATCAGCGATTACCTGAAAGTATCGATGATAGAAATCCATCTTATTGATGCGGGCATAGCCCAACGCCGCGCCTGCGGCGAGGAGAAGCATCAAATGATATGGACGAAAACGAAATTTCACAACGGTCGCGAAGATACAGAATCTTATTGTTAATTCCTGTTAGACGATAAAAATGATGATTCCTTACTTCGGCTGTTTGAACTCTCCCTCAATCATGAATCTACGGCGCCTTCATCTACATCATTTACCAGCAGTGTAAGAAAGCCAGCGATTATCATGCTGATTCCACCAATTAGCAAGGCATACACTGCTTTTTCTGCAAAAACAGATCCCACAATGTATCCCAGAATACTCGCTGCTACAAGTTGTGGTATGACAATGAAGAAGTTGAAAATCCCCATGTACACGCCATTTTTGTGTGGAGGAAGTGAGCCAGCAAGGATGGCATATGGCATAGATAAAATACTTGCCCAAGCTATTCCTACACCCACCATTGATATCAAGAGCAAATAATGATTTTGAATGGTAAAAATGCTCAACAAACCCAAACCACCCATCATGAGGGCAACAAGGTGTGTCTTCTTTCTGCCGATCTTCTTGGCGAGTAGTGGCAGGGCAAAAGCAAATAAGGCAGCAACTCCATTATAGACACCAAAACATATTCCTACCCAGTTGGCACCGGTGTTATAGGCTTCCGATGAGGTGTCTGTCGTTCCATACAATTCCTGAGTGACTGCACCAGTAGTATATATCCACATTGAGAATAAGGCAAACCATGTGAAAAACTGTACCACGGCAAGCTGCTTCATCGTTTTGGGCATATTCAGCATGTCATCGATTACCTCATTCAATCCCCACTCCATTTCGATCATTCTGAATAAGCCAGCGATTAAAAGCACTAGCCCAAACACGCCAATACCTATCGTAAAGACATACATCTGCTTGTCCCCAAATTCGAAACTCCATTTCAATATCGACAGCGCTATTCCAGCGATTAGCCAAGCTAGTCCATTTTTGATGAGGCTAGACAAGCTGATTTTTTTATGGATAAAAGAATGTGATGAATCTGGATGCTCATCATCTGATTCAAAAGCACTCACTTCCTGAGGCGAGTATTCTTTTGTTGTGAAAACCGTCCAAAGCACAGCTCCTAGAAAGGCAAAACCTCCTAAATAGAAAGACCATTTGATTGTGTTGGGAAGAATGCCAGGGTCGGCTTCATTGGATACGCCTACCCATTCAAGAATGGCTGGAAGTATAGAAGCTAGTACAGCTCCCAATCCTATAAAAAAGCTTTGTGCGGCAAAACCAGTTGTTCGCTGTTTTGATGGGAGAAGGTCTGCGACAAAAGCCCTGAAGGGCTCCATTGAGATATTGATAGAGGAATCTAAAATCCAAAGTGTTATCGCAGCAGCCAAAAGCCCCCAGGCATTTGGCATGAAAAATAAGGCCATAGCTGAGAGTATCGCCCCAATAAGAAAGAATGGCCTTCTTCTCCCTAAAGTAGGATGCCAGGTCTTATCACTGATGAATCCGATAATAGGCTGGACGAGCAATCCTGTAAGAGGAGCTGCTATCCAAAGAATGGGAATTTCGTCCATTTCAGCACCCAGAGTCTGGAAAATCCTACTCATGTTGGCATTCTGTAATCCGAACCCAAACTGGATTCCAAAGAACCCAACACTCATGTTGAGAATTTGTCTGAAACTAAGCCTTGGCTTTTTATTGCCTGTAGAATGAAGGACCGATCCTGTACTTGCCATCGCGTGAAAACAAATTGTGAAAAGTAAATGTGACTGGTCGCAATATGGGCAATAACTTTTTTCAAACATAAAAAAGTACCGAAATCGTTTTCGACCATATTTGGAGCCTACTCGCTGATATTCAGTGCTTTAGCTGCTTGTTTTTTTGATAAAAAATCCGTCACTTCGTCTTGCTATTCCTATATATGTAGTTTTCTGTATATAGCAAGATAGTATTTTGTCAACTTAATCAACTGCTTTTCCAAACATGAAAAAGATTTACTTAGCCATGACTGTGATGCTCTTTTCAGCACTCAGTTTGACCGCCCAAGTCAACGTGACTTTCCGCGTTGATATGAATACTGTAGCGAATGTCGCTGATACTGTTTCTGTAGCTGGTAGTTTCCAGGCTGCTGCTGGTAACCCAAATGGTGACTGGCAACCAGGCGATACCAGAATGTTGGATCCCGATATGGACGGAGTGTACGAAGTAATGGTATCTATCCCTAGCGGTACATATCAGTATAAGTTTGTAAACGCTGCAAACTGGGGTGCGCCTGAAAGTGTGCCTGCTGCATGCGAAGCTGCTGGTACTGGTAACCGTGAACTCATCCTCGGTGCAAATGATACCACCCTTGATATGGTATGTTTCGGTTCTTGTTCACCTTGCCCTCTAGCTCCACCAGATACATTTACTGTTATCCTGGAAGTAGATATGAATAATGAGTCTGTACCAACAGATACCTGCTCAGTGGCTGGTAACTTCCAGAGCGCTGCTGTTGGAAAAGGCTGGAGCGACTGGACTCCTGGTGCTGCTTCAATGATTGACGGCGATGGTGATAGCGTATATACGGTTTCATTCCGTATTCCAGAAGGAACGTATAAGTACAAGTTCCTCCGTGAAAACAACTTAGGTACATGGGGTTCAGAAGAGTCCGTACCTGGTGCTTGTGCCTCAGGTGGTGACCGTGAAATGGCTATTTCTAGCGACACCGTCATTCGCTTCTGCTTTGGATCATGTGACGCAGTATGTACTCCGCCACTTCCTCCTGTGAATGTAACCTTCCAACTCGACATGTCTGACGAGTTCCCAAGTAGTGATGGCGTATTTATCGCTGGTAACTTCCAGGACCCTAACTGGCAGAAAAATGTAGATGGTCTTGTGCAAAGCGGAGCTAATCCTGACTTATACACATTCACCATTTCGCTTGTTCCTGGTGAATATGAGTACAAATATTTCAACGGTGACTGGCAGGTAGCTCCAGACCCAAATGACCCCAATAACTCAGACTTCTACGCTGAGACATTTGACTTTAATAATGGTGGATGCGGTATTGCTAACCCATTTGGTTCAAACCGTCTTCTTAACATTACGGGCCTTCTTACAGACACTATCCTTCCAGCATATAAATACAACAGCTGTGAAACTACCACTGTAGGTATCGAAGAAGACTTGAATGCTAACGGCGCTTTCACCATCAGCCCTAACCCATTCAGCGGTTTCACAACGGTAAGCTTCTCTAACCCTAACGGTGTTTCATACAACGTCGAGGTAATGAGCATGAGCGGTAAAGTTGTAAAGCGTATCAATGATCTTCGCGACAATAACTTCCGTCTTGAAGCAGGTAACCTTCCTGCAGGCATGTACCTGATCAGCCTTAGCAACAAGGCAGGCGAGCGTTACACTGCGAAGGCTATTATTAATTAATGATTAGTCATTAGTCATTGGAACATCGATCATTATTCATGAATAATTGATAATGATTAAAAAAGCCAGAACCTTTCCAGGGTTTTGGCTTTTTTAGTATAAAATGACAGCTTTACAATTATGAAAAAACTCCTGGCCTTTCTGCTCGTCTGTCTTCTGGGAACTACCGCTGTGCTTGCCCAGGATGATGAATCGCTGAACAGTATTGGTTTACGATTCAGTACAGATCTAAATTACTTCCATCGACCGTCTGAGTTTCAGCTCGTGGATCACTGGTTTAGTACGGCTGTATTCGGAGTATTTTATCGAAACTGGCAACGTGGAGTAGGGGTGGAATTTGGGCTAAATTTGAATATAAAAGGGAATGGCGATCGTGCATTCAACCTGCCTGTGATTATGCAGGATTTTATTCCTAATAACCTTGATCCTATCGTAGGAATGACAGCCTTAGAACTTGACCTTAAGGCTGGACCTCGCTATAAGTCACTGCATATCAAACCCGTAGGAGCGATCCTCGGCTATCGTCTTTACCGCGATGGCTTTCTGGAGCCAGGTAGCGAACTTGAAATTAATCGCATGTATTTCAAATGGCCTTTTGGGGCTTCTATGGCTTTTGAAACCGATTGGGGATCGGTAGGCTTTGGGGCGTATTATGAGCTGGAAATAACGAATGTGGTCCGCAATACGATGGACTCGCCAGGGTCCTTCCTCGATGGAGGTCGCCAGCATGCTATCAATCTTGAGATCACAGTTACATACAACTCCAAGCAGTATTAAAATATATCATCGTTCGCGCTGACAAAAGCTAGTCCGATTAAAAGAGGAATGCCCGACCTTGGGAGTATGAAACATCTAGCTCCCCAAATCATCGTTATCTGTGGACTTCCCGGAACAGGTAAATCTCCACTTTCTGAAGCTGTAGCAAAAGCGCTGAATGCACCTATTTTATCAACCGATAATACTCGGCTCCGCCTGGGTTATCAGGGGCGTTATGAGGCCGAAGAAAAAAGTGTGATCTATGATGCTTTCTTTGCTGAAGCATTGGAGGAAGGAGAAGAAACGCCTGTTATGATTCTTGATGGCTCATTTTCGACTCCTTCGTCACGAGTAGAGGCTATCGCCCTTGGGCGCAAGCTCCAGCGGCCCGTTTTATTTTTCCATATCATAGCCGAAGAAGCCAATATCAAGCGTCGCTTAGTCGACGAGCGCGAGAATGGTCACGACGATTTCGCTGTCTATCAGCGCATGAAAGCTGATTTTACACCCTTCAATTTCCCGGTTCATGTTATTGATACCACCGTCGATTGTCCGACTGTGTCGAGTAATCGTTTGCTGAATGTGTTGAAAGCAGTGGAGGGAGAAGCTGAGGTCGTTTCGAGATAGATTATATCGATCCATACCATAATGCTCTATTTATGGTATGGTCATTTCTCAAATCTGAAATCGCTAATTTGTAATTTTCAATCTCCTACATGTGAAAATCAATTTCAGATTGCAGTATGGCGATTGGAGAATTGTCTAATTGATAGGTGGTGCAAGAGCTACTCTACCTAATACCCACCGCCACAATGTCCCCAAATGTATGGTACTCCGGCTTGTTCAAGTTTGGCCTTAATTTTCAATCCTAACCTACGGTTTCCACAGTTGGGCGGAGAAATGAATTTAAAGCCTACTTCTGTTTTATAAATGATAAAACCAGCTTTAAAAAGACTTTCTTCATTCGCCGTGTACTGGCGTCTACTAAAGGAAAGTAAGGTTGTGCTTAAAGTTGAAAAGCTATCAGGTGTTTTAATTGATAAAAGCGTGGGGGCTCTAAAAATCGAATTGCCTCTTGAGTATATATCCGTGATGTTTTTGGGAGCAAAATGTCTTGATAAAAAGAGGGATTGACTTTCCCTTTCTGACAAATGTTCGCGAAATGTGATATTCTGAACATCTTCAAAAATAAGATGCTTTAGCAATGAATCTTCTTGCAAGGAATCAAGAAGCGTGACTATGGGAGGGTTGAAATGAATTACTGAGGTAGTATCATTTTCCATGATAATAATAGACTGCTTGCTCGATTTTTTACATGAAATCAGCAAAAGCAACATGAATAACACCGCAAGCACTTGTTTATTCTTGCCCAATCTCATCAATAATGGAGTTAGCGCCTTTTCGCTTCCCTAATTCAGATACGATAAAAGCGTGACTGCTTGGCCCAAGACGGTAGAACCAGATAATCAAAAGTGATATGGCCAAGGCTATCACTGGCCCAATGCAAGCGATGGCACGAATGCCCTGCTGTGCGGATTCTGTTTGGCTGGCGGCTTGCTGGACATATCCTTGCCATTGGAGACCAAGATTCATGGCCGCAAGGCCAAGACCTATTCCAAGTTTGAAAAAGAAGCCATAGACACCATAAACTGCCCCTTCATTTCTTGTCCCATTTTTCCAATCACCATATTCAACAGTGTCAGGCAACATAGACCAGCCTGCATAGGCGCTTGCGCCTGCTCCCAGGCCTACAAGGATAAAGCTGGAGTATAGCGTAGCCACTCCCTGATGCGCCAAAAAGTATACTCCCAAAAGGCCAGCGATATACGTTAAGACTCCTGCGATATATGCGCTTCGCTTACTGGTTCTTTTTCCTATCAAAGACCAAAGCGGAACTGAAAGGGCAGCAACAAGAAAGACCATTCCTGTAATGATAGGCTCCAGGCCTTTGTCATGAAGATAAAATTCGAAGAAAAAAGGAATGGCACCGGTCAACATCGTAAGCGCAATGAAATTAAAAACAAAGCTGACGGTGAGAACCCAGAAAGGCTTATTTCCTATTAGGGTTTTCCACCCAGCAATGATGCTCTCCTCTGACTCGGCTTTGACAGGAGCATTTGGGTCTTCTTTTACTAAAAGGAATGTCAGTAAAAGTGCGATGGCCATTATTCCTCCTAAAATACCCGCTGTAATGAACCAGGCAAGGGCTTCGTCTCCAGTTTGGGCGGTTAGAGCATCGGTAAGTGGACGAGCAATAAGTACCGCTACCATTCCACCGATGATGCCAAGCGTCATTCGCCAACTGGTAAGTCTTCCACGTTCGTGGTAGTCGTTGGTGAGTCTGGCGGTAAGCGCGCCATAAGGCACATTGCCCATGGTAAAGGCCATTCCAAATAGAATATAGGCGACGAGCGCATATATAAATGCGCCATTTCCCTCAAGGTGAGGATGATAATGCAGCAATAGCAAACTTCCGGCTAAAGGGAGGATACTCCACAGAATAAAGGGGCGAAATGTACCCCAGCGGGTTTTTGTACGTGAAATAAACACCCCCATCAATGGATCATTAATAGCATCCCAAATACGAGCGAGAAGAAATATCATCGCTGCCTGAGTGCCGCTAAGGCCCATTATTTCAGCAAAAAAATACGACAGATAAACCTGCGTGAACTGGAAAACCAGGTTGAAACCAAAATCTCCCAGCCCGTAGCCAGGAAAGGTCTTGAATGCAAGTTTATTCGCCATGGAGATTGTTTTGGGCAAATATATAGATAAAGTTCATAGATAAGTCCGAATCTTTATGTGTAAACTTGCAGGTAAATCAAACGTGGCGTACATTTGCGGTCCGTTTAAACGTAGACACTCGTTCCAACGATGAAAAAAGGCATACATCCAGAATACAGAGAGGTGATCTTTAAAGACATCTCGACCGGCTTCGGGTTCAAAACTCGTAGCACGATCCAAACTAAAGATACCATTGAGTGGGAAGACGGTAGTGAGTACCCTCTGGTAAAACTTGAAATTTCTAGCGATTCACATCCTTTCTTTACAGGAAAGCAGAAGATGGTGGATACAGCTGGTCGCGTAGACCGTTTCTATACTCGCTTCGGCAAGAAAGGAACACGCTACGAAAAGAAAGAAGAAGAAGAATAGAACTTTTGGCGTTTTGCCGTCAATTGAAAATAAAGCGAGACTCTTTTCGAAGAGTCTCGCTTTTTGCATTTGAGCTAACTTAGCGAAACAGAAAACGGTGGCTGAGCGTAGCCGAATGGTCATTCGCTTCTATTCGATCTCTAATGTAACTTCGTCCCCATGAGCAATGCGCAATTCAGTAATCGCTGGGGAATCATCTTTGCTGCCCTGGGCATGGCGATCGGAGCCGGAAACTTATGGCGTTTCCCTCGTCTCGCTGGTCAGCATGGAGGAACCTTTATTCTATTATGGTTCTTATTTCTGTTGGTCTGGTCCATTCCGATTTTGTTGGCTGAGTTTGCCATCGGAAAGTCTCAACAGAAAGGTGTAATCGGCGCATTTGCTGGAGCAGCCGGGCCCAAGTACGCCTGGATGGGTTGGTTTATCGCCCTTTGTACCTTAGGCATAACTTTGTACTATTCAGTGGTTTCTGCCTGGGGTTTGCAGTACCTCATTCATAGCATTGAAGCTTTTGGTACAGATGCACTACAAAATCCGGAAGCGCTCACAAGTCACTGGCAGTCAGTGTCTAACGGTAGCCTGGGCACAGTTGTATTACATGCCTTATCGATAGGTTTAGGCTTGTTAGTGCTTACAAAAGGCGTGTCAGGTGGTTTTGAAAAAGCGAACCGTATCCTGATTCCAACGCTCGTTGTATTGCTATTACTGATCGCAGGCTTTGCCCTTTCGCTCAAAGGCGGTTTCACCGGGCTCAAGTATATGTTCGCCGTCGACCCTGCCAAGTTTAGTAATCCCAAAATATGGATTGAAGCGGTGTCTCAATCGGCTTGGTCTACCGGCGCAGGCTGGGGGCTTATGCTGACGATTTCCTCATATTCACGCAAAGACACCGACATTGTAGGCAATGTCCTGATAAGCGGTTTTGGCAATAATATGGCCTCCATCCTGGCGGGTGTTGCAATTTTGCCGGCCGTGTTTGCGCTGGCACCTTCACCGGAGGTAGCGGTAGCAAATTTAGGAAAGGGAAACTTCGCGCTTACCTTCAATATAATCCCGCAACTGTTCGCAGATATTAAGGGAGGAAGTGTACTTACTGTCGTATTCTTTAGCGCATTTACCCTTGCTGCGTTTACCTCGCTCCTGAGCATGCTGGAGATGGTGATTCGTATTGTGGGAGATTTGGGAATAAAACGAAAAACCGCCATTCTGATCACAGGTGGCTTATGTTTATTAGGGGGGCTACCTTCAGCCTGGAATCTCGAATTTCTCAAAAATCAGGATTGGGTTTGGGGACTGGGACTGATTATTTCGGGTATGTTTATCCTGTTTGCGGTTTGGAAAAAAGGGCCCCTCACGTTCAAGCATCAGCTGCTTGATCCTACCGCTAGTATCAAATTGCCGGATGTGTATTTTCGATTGATGATGATTGTCAATATTCCAATCGGACTTATTCTGATCTGGTGGTGGATGTTCCGCTCTCCAGGCGAATATGCCTGGTTTGATGCAAATGGCAACTGGAACGTAATTGACACATGGGCCAATGCTTCCATTGTCACACAATGGGCTTTGGTAATTGTCAGTGGTATTGTGATGAATCGTTGGTTGGTGAAATGGTTCCGGTAGCGACCGCGATACGTAAAGACGCAAAATCTTGCGTCTCAGAACCACAGACGCAAGATCCTGCGTCTCAACCTATCAATCGAATCGTTTAACCTCTTTTACCAAATACCAAACACGTCTTCCGTCGAAACTAAGATTTTCCTGGTCGCCGGCTGTCCAGTTCATCTGGTTGAGGGAACTTGAAACTCCGATGCGTTCAACCTGATCATCCCGTCGCGCGACGATATCAAGATTGAAGTCCGGACTTACTCCGATCCATTTGTACTGGAACGCATACTTCTTTCCTTTCTTTTTCCAGGTATAGCCGAGGATAGGCAACTCTTTTACAAAAACATACTGTCTCAAAATCGGTCGGACAGGAATAGCGAGTTTTTGTTCAAAAAAGTCCATCATCATCTCGCCGTCAAAGCCCTCACGGGGAGCGCGACTCGCAAGTAAGCGTAAAGCCCCAAAAAACAGGCTGTCATTATCGACCTGGAACCTGAGATTTTGCCATGCCCACACTCCAAATGCCAAATCGCGATACTTGGTACTTCCAGATGAATATCCTTGTTGCAAAAAGCTCAAATAAGCATCTGAGCTGTCTTTTCCATAGCGGCACTCGATATGCAACACATTCATAAAAGCGCGCAAACTTTCGCCAAGATCTTCTGCATCATCATCCAGGAACTTCATGCGAAAGCCTAGCCACTGGCGTGAAGTTTCGCGCAATAGCGCAGGCCCAAAGTCGCTTTCGAAGCTTTCTCGTGAAAAAGGAATCATACCCGGAAGGCCCTGACTCGGCTCCGGGGACTCGATAAATGCATAGCCTGAACGTGGAAAAGGATATGGTCCCAGAAACCGCTCCAGGCAGTTGAGCATGGCAGGAACATCCAGGTCGCCAAAAGTGCGCTTGGCCGCTTCCTTATTATTGGACAGGGCGTAGTAGTTGAGTGGAAAGGTCTGAGCTCCTCGCTGATATTGCTGCACAAAGTGTACATATGAGCCGACAGCAAAGCTGAGTTCGTCAGGTGCGAGGCGCGTATTGATGCGCCAATCCCACCGCCTCAGGCTTCCAGGCAAACTGCCGAAGCGGTTTAGTTCGCCTTGAGACACTGCCATCAGGTGTTCAGGTGTGATAACAGTCAGGTGCATGCTGTCTACGGGGTCAGCACTTCTGACGCGGCAAGGCCACCAGCTTTCGGGCTGATGTCCGGGCGATGTACCACACCAGGGCTTACCATCATTCAGTCCCCATATAATGCCTCGTTTGCCTTTTATCGCAGCGGGAATCCCACCGTAAAGAATTGATAATGAGCTGGTTTGCCCTGGTTTTAGGGTTTTGGGCAAAAAGATAATGATCTCGCCTCCGGCCTGCGTAAATCGCAATTGGCTTCCGTTTGCTTCAACGCGTTTTACCTTCAAACTCGACACGAGATCGAGACGCAATTCGTCGGTGTCGGTTACGGCGCGAAAGTGAACCTTATTGGTGCCGGCAAGGCGTTGCAGCGCAGGGTTGAGCTGTACTTCAAGATCATAAAAAAAGATGTCCGGGTTACTATTTGCAACCAGAAAAAATGGGGCTAAGAGCAGCCCGCTTAAGATGGACAATAAGCGGATCGAATTCATGTCCCGCGAAATAGCAAAAAATCTGGAAGGAAAGATGAAAAAATAGTGATAATCGCGAATGGATTTTGTTAGGGTTGCTAACCTCTGTCAGCGCTTTAAGCATTGTGGTAAAGCGCTGACAGAGGTGGCAGCAACCCAGTCATGAAAATCCTTACTATGATATTTTTAATTCTTTATGAGGACCATGTTGGAGTTTCGTAAATTTGCGGCAATGAAAAAGCGAGTCGCATTTCACACGCTTGGTTGCAAGCTCAACTTCTCTGAAACTTCAGCCATTGGCCGGCAATTTCGCACGGCAGGTTTTACCACAACCAACTTCGATTCGGAGTCGGATGTCTATGTGATCAATACCTGCTCGGTAACTGCTGAGGCAAACAAGACCTGCCGCAATATCGTGCGGCGCGCTTTACGCCAAAATCCAGAAGGATACGTCATCGTTGTGGGCTGTTATGCGCAGCTCAAACCCCAGGAGATCGCCGATATTCCTGGCGTCGATATGGTGCTTGGAGCAGGAGATAAGTTTCGGATTCTGGACATCGTGAAGGATTTTGAAAAAGAAGATAATGCCTGTGTCTATAATTCTACAATAGGGGAGGTGAACGATTTTATCGATGCCTACTCTATCGGAGATCGCACCCGTACCTTTCTCAAAATCCAGGATGGCTGTGATTATAAATGCAGCTTTTGCACGATTCCGCTGGCAAGAGGAAAAAGCCGTTCGGATAGTCTCACAAATATTCTCACCAATGCCAGCAATATCGCTCAGGCTGGTGTGAAGGAGATCGTCCTTACAGGAGTGAATACGGGTGATTATGGAAAAGATCAGCCAGAGAAATTTATAGATGTAATCAAGGCACTGGACAAAGCTCCTGGCACTGAAGGGATCGACCGCTTTCGCATTTCGAGTATTGAGCCGAATTTGTGTAGTGATGAGGTGATCGAATTTGTGAGTCGTTCCAAACGCTTTATGCCGCATTTTCATATGCCACTTCAGAGTGGAGATGATGAAATGCTGGCGGCTATGCGCCGACGTTACCGCAGTGATTTATATACGGAGCGGGTCGCATTGATCAAAAAGCTTATGCCTCATGCCTGTATTGGTGTGGATGTAATCGTGGGATTTCCTGGCGAAACTGAGCAGCATTTTCTCAATACCTACGAATATCTGAATCAGCTTGACGTGAGCTATTTTCATGTGTTTACCTATAGTGAGCGCGAGAATACCTTGGCCTGGGATATGGATGGGGTAGTGGAGAAAAGTGAGCGCAAGCGACGGACAAATATGCTGCGGATTTTGTCTGAGAAAAAGCGCCGTGCTTTCTATCAGCAATTTGAAGGCAAGCAAATGCCAGTACTTTGGGAAGGCTCTGAGACGAATGGATACATGTTTGGCTTTACACCAAATTATGTCAAGGTTGCCCGCAAATTTGAGCCCGATTTTGCCAACACGATACACGAAACGATGCTCGACGAAGTGAATCCTGAAGGCCTTATGCTTGCCAAAGAGAAAATGTATAGTTTATAATGTACAATGTATAATGGGAGGAATTTGCAGAACTCTTTTATACAAATCGTTCATCGTCAATTATACATTATACACTTTACATTCTACATTAATATAAATGTCCCATTTTTTCGCCTACCTCTCCCGCATGCGCTTCATCAAGCGCTGGGGACTTATGCATAATGTACACGAAGAGAATATCCAGGAGCATTCGCACCATGTAGCGGCGATTGCTCATACCCTGGCCATTATTAGCAATAAACTCTTCGACGGAAATATCAATGCAGATCGCGTTGCTACACTTGCACTTTACCATGATGCCAATGAGGTTATCACGGGTGATCTACCTACTCCGATCAAGTATTTTTCACCCAAAATTAAAGAAGCATATAAGGAGATTGAGAAAATCGCTGACGAGCGTCTGTATGAGATGCTTCCAGAAGAGATTCGGGGCGAATTCAAGCACATCTTTTTTCCGACGACAGAAGAAGACGCATTATGGGCTACGGTAAAAGCGGCGGATAAAATTTCAGCTTACCTGAAATGCCTGGAAGAGCAAAAAGCTGGTAATCAGGAGTTTCGACGTGCTGAGCAGGTGCTTCTCCAATCGGTCACTGACCTCGATCTGCCAGAAGTAAACTGGTTTATGGAGCGCTTTGTGCCAAGTATGAAGCTTACGCTGGATGAGTTGGAGTAGGGAGTTTATACTATCTTTTTTGCTAATTTTTTTTCAAATACGATTAAACCCTACAGGCATTTCCTCAGTCAAAGCCCACGAATAACCAACCAGTATCAAAACAGACTATGAAAACTTTAACAATCATCCTCGCCATTTTTGGAGTAATGGCTTTTACCCAAGAAGCGAGTGCGCAAGAGAAGAAAAAAGGTGGCCCTGAAAAAGCATTTGCAAAAATGGATGCCGACGGAAGCGGTTCATTTAGCTTGGAGGAGTACACAGCGTATCGCGAGATGCGTGCTGCTAAGCGTGCCGAAAAGCAAGCCGCCAACGGCGTAGAGCCTAAAGGCAAAAAGGAAAAAGATCCAGCAAAAGCATTCGCTAAGATGGACGCCAACAATGATGGCGCTGTCGACATGGCTGAGTTTAAAGCTCACAAAGCCAAAATGAAAGCAAAAAAGGCGAAGCGTAAAGCCAAGAAAAAAGCGAAGGGCGGAAACTAATATCGTTTCTCAAATTGCTTTAGAATAAAAACTTCCTATGTGCATCATGCGCATAGGAGGTTTTTTTATTTGCCCATCTCGTCGATAAGTGCTTCCAGTGGTTTTTCAGGATTGTGGAACTGAAGCCAGGCGTCGCGGGCGTAAGTGATGTAGGCTATTAGGGCACAAATGGAAGGAATGAGTATGGCGAATATTGTAGGATCGAATATTAAAGATAAACCAGAATTATTATTGAGAATTTTATCATATCCATAGCTAGCGAAGGATAGGAATACTGATGAAAAGGCAAGTACAGCAGCAAGGTACTGCCAAGTTCTCCAGGTGCGAAAATTTGGTTTGTGGCTAACAAGGCTTCTAAAATAGTAAGCGCTCAATAGCATGGCTGAAACAATAATTAGAATAACCCCGAGCCCATCTGTGTTATCCTCTAACAAAGAGGAATAACTGATCCATAAAAAAAAGTATATCACAGTCAGGAACCTGCGTATCCACTCCATATTTTGCAAAATTGACCATGTTGTTGCTATTAGTGCGAGCAGTGAAATGATAAAAATTGGATACTCTATTCCGATTGGTCTAGGAGAAATAGCTCGTAAAAAGCCCCTGAGCCAATTTTGCCCTGTCCCTTCCCCAAAAAAGAAAATCACGAAAGGAGCGATCAATAGACCTGTTCCAACGAGGTGAAGAATAAGGCGATTGCGGGACTTCATATCTGGAATAATTATTTCCCCATCTCATTAATAAGGTTCTGCAAGGGCGTATCGGGATTGTGGAACTGAAGCCAGGCGTCGCGGGCGTAAGTGATATAGGCTATTAGGGCGGCGATCGAGGGGGAAATTATTGCGCAAAGGTTGTAGCTAAATAGATTGCTTAGTCCAGAATTCAGCTCATAAAGCTCGTCAACGATATACGCCAATACTGATACATTTAGCAAGGTGAATCCAATACTTGCTGCGAAATATTGCCATGTTTTCCATTTTTGAAAATTTAGTTTGTAATTGAATAACCTGAAAAGGTGATAGATTGCTAATGGAATACCAGATGTGAGAATAAGGATTATTTCGGTGTGAGCATAACCTGTGAATACCCCAAAAAGAAATGCGGAAGCTATAGTAAGGACGGCATATGCCGCAAGTAAGGCGTTTCGTGTTTTTGCTTTCGAACTTGCCATAACTAAGGACCATGAAATAGCAATTGCTCCAAGAGTTACACTTACAAATAATAAGGTTTTAAATCTGAGACCTAAGAAAATAGTAAGGTCGGTTGGCCAGCCTGGAATTACGCTAGTACCCCAAAGCCGATTGGTGCTTATCCCTTCCATAAAAAAGAAAATCACAAAAGGAGCGATCAACAAACCGACTCCGACAAGGTGAAAAATGAGGCGATTGCGGGAGTTCATGTCTGAAAGAAAATTCGATGTCAGCTTAGTAACATTTGTTTCGATAGCAGGAAGCTTTTTGTAGATTTGAAAACCAAGCCGATTTTCAGTCACATTAGTAAAGCAAACCAAAGTTAATGAAAACACTACTACTCGCCGTGGGCTTAATGCTCACCCAGCTAACTATTGCTCAGGAGATAACTCCAGTCCACATTCATCAATACACGCTCCAGCCTCCAGCTACCAATCTGGATGAAGTCAAAGACTTTCCATCCTACGCCGGAAGCCAATACGTGATGATCAACTTTTCGTCCGTGCCGAGTGCTGATCAGCACAAAGCGCTAACGCAACTTGGCGTACAGCTGTTTGAGTATTTTCCGAGCAATACCTTCAGTGCCAAAGCGCCAGAAGGCTTTGACTTTTCTAGCCTGAAAGGTTTTGATGTACACGCAGTTTTTGAAATCCCTACCGCTTTCAAAAAACATGTGAACCTAACCGAAAAGGGCGTTTTCCCTGGTTGGGCCTATGATCAGCATAA
>JBGCFB010000339.1:0-21814 GCA_045106685.1 Bacteroidia bacterium
TTTTATTATCAAAATTGTCATTTCGACTCGCGGAGCTGAGGAGAAATCTTGACTTTATCGACTAATTGGCTAAAAGTCAAGATGTCTCGCCAGCTTCGCGGCTCGACATGACAACCCTTTTGGGTTTCGTTAGACAACTTCTATGTATCAAAACAGCTTAGTCTTCCTTTGCAATTACTGACGTATCGATCTCTTTATCAGCATCATACGGAATCGTCGCCAGAACATGCTTAGTCGCATTAAGGCGAGCTTCTGTCTTACGGTCTGCTTTCAGTATCACCCAGGGAGCATGAACAGAATTTGTTTCATCGAACATGCGTCTTTTGTAGGTCGTGTAATCATCCCAAAGCTCCTGAGCACGCTCATCTACAGCTGTCATTTTCCACTTCTTCAATGGGTTACTTTTAATGTCTTTGAATCGCTTAGCCTGCTCTTCTTTTGTGATGGAAAAATACAGTTTGATCAAATACGTATCAGATTCTACGATCATTTTCTCAAAGGCATTTACCTGCCCCATAAAAATATTGTACTCCTCTTCTGTGCAAAATCCATTTACCGGCTCTACGACTGCACGGTTATACCAGCTTCGGTCAAAGAAGACAATCTCGCCAGGCTTCGGCAATTTGTTTACATATCGCTGAAAATACCACTGCCCTTCTTCCTCTTCGGTAGGCTTGGGAAGCGCCACAACATGATAATGACGCGGATTGATATGCGCCGACATACGGCGAATAGCGCCACCTTTACCAGCAGCATCGCGACCTTCACATAGCACTAATACCTTCTTGCCGTTTTCGATCACCCAGTTCTGTAACTTGATGAGTTCCACTTGAAGCTCCCTAAGTTCATGTTCAAAACGTGTTATCCTTAGCGTCTTCTCCAGGTTTATTTTTTTATACGAAATGAGCTTACGCAATCCGATTTTAGAATTTAGTAGCGCAACATCCTCCGGGTTTAAATTCAACTTTTGCATATCAAATATCGATTTGTTCTACGTTGCGGTAATATCTAAAAATAACATTGGGGTCTGGTAATAGGGTAGTCTTCGCTTTTCCTTTTCCTGTATATTCAAACTGAGACAAGACATGCCGCAGAGACTCCAGGCGAGCAGTCCGTTTATCGTTTGTTTTGATAATAACCCAGGGACTAAATGTGGTGTGGGTTTTCGCAAACATCTCTTCTTTATAAAAAGAATACTTGTCCCAAAGTTCCTGCCCTTTCATATCTACCGGGCTGAACTTCCAGCGCTTGAGCGGATTTTGCAGACGAGAATCAAAGCGCTTTTTCTGTTCTTGTTTAGAAATAGAAAACCAAAATTTGATCAAAATAACGCCGTCCTCATAGAGCATGTGTTCAAACTCTGGCACCTGCACCATGAATTTGCTGTATTGTTTTTTGTTACAAAAACCCATCACAGGCTCCACAACAGCTCGATTATACCAGCTTCGATCAAAAAACACGATCTCGCCAGGATTGGGAAGTTCTTTGATGTAGCGACGAAAGTACCACTGCCCGCGCTCCACGTCGGTGGGTTTGGAAAGGGCGACCACGCGCATCGAGCGAGGATTGAGATGCTCCACAAAACGCTTGATAGAGCCTCCTTTGCCAGCGGCATCACGGCCTTCAAAGATCACGGCTACGCGCAGGCCTTTCTTTACGACCCATTGTTGAAGACTGACCATTTCGGCTTGCAGAAGTCTGAGTTCTTCTTCGTATCGCAAGTTTCGTAAGTAGCGATTGAAGTTGAAGCCTTTGCTATTCGCAATGTGAAAAATATCGTCTCTGGTCTTAGCCTTCAGAAAGTCTTCTTTTGTGAATTCTATCATATTCCTTTAATAGCGTTTAGCTGTTGGCCTGATGTAAGCAGAATCAGGAGCAGTTGTTGCGAGCAAAGCTACCGATGAAGGTAGCAGACAGAAATGACACTTCGCAATCGTTGGAGTGAGAAAAGTTTCTTTGGGAGGCTGATTTTTACTGTTCGATACTCTGTTTTTTGAAGATCAAAGAGCGAGAATCAAGCAGCGAGGACTTATTTTACTCACACTCCTCAACACATCGTCCGGCAGTGTCAATATAATACCAGCGCCCGTCCTTGCGGACTTGCGCCTTCCCATTATAAAATGGCCATGCCTCATCATAAATCAATGGAATAACCAAGCGTCCGGTCGCGTCATAAAAGCCGCTTTTGCCCGCCTTCGCGACCAGGGCCATACCTTCACTGACAGACTGAGCCTGATCATATTGGAGCGGAATAACCGATATTCCATTCAGGTTGATATATCCATAGCGACCATCGCGGCGCACAAGTGCAAGCCCTTCGCTATACGCCCAGACACGATCATATGCTGGCGCAACGACCTCATTGCCCTGGGGATCGACAAAACCCCATAGGCTATCGGTCTTTACCGCGGCCCGCCAACTGCTGAAGTCGCGTGCTGCTTTATACTGAATCGGAATCAGTTCATTTCCTTGTGCATCAATAAAACCATAGAGCTTGCCCTTTTTTACACGAATAATTCCTTCCGAAGCTTCAAATACACGATCATAGCGACTAGAGTCGATTTGAGCTTGAAGCGAAAACGTGATAAGGATAAATGCGCTGAGTAGCAGTGTTTTCATGATGCGAGAATATGGGTATATGCGGCCGAAGTCAGATTGCTTTAGATTCACTCGTGCCAATCACGAGGTTCGAAGGGGAAATTTAACACAAAAAACGCGATAAATGCCGAAAGCTCCTTATACTTGAAGTATGCAAATTCTATGGTCGGTCTACAGTGCTATTGGCTGGGTGTTTTTTGGAATCACCACGCTCATTATGCTTATCCACACGCGGATTGCATTTTTACTGCGGCCAGACCTTCCTCGCGAACTGGTATTTTACCGTGTGGCTGGCACCTGGGGAATGCTATGGGCGCGCTCAATCGGCATTCGTATTCATCGCCATCCGAACAACAAAAAGTATCTCAAGCGTGGTCAGTCAACCGTACTGGTCGCGAACCATATCTGCTTCCTCGATCTGCACAGCATCTCATATGGGATTCGGGTTCCCTTTCGAGCGCTTTCCAAAATTGAAAACAGCAAAATTCCGGTCTTTGGCTACTTTATTAAACCCGCGATCGTGACCGTAGACCGCAAAAGTGCAAGAGACCGTCTTGCAAGTCTTGATCGCATGAAGGATCTCGTCGAGCGTGGCGTTTCAGTATTGGTTTTTCCAGAAGGAACGCGCAATCCGAAGCACGATAATCCGCTGGGTCCACGCTTCTACGATGGCGCATTTCGTATTGCGGTACAGCAGCAAATTCCTGTTGCCCCCGTCATCATTTCAGGCGGAAGAACGTGTATGCCTGGAGGCTCATTTCAGCTTCGCCCGGGGCGCATCGATGTGGAAGTTTTGGAACCGATTCCCACCGAAGGACTTACGCTAGACGATGTTCAGGAATTGCGCAAAAAGCTCTATGCAGTGATGGAAGAAGGCGTTCGTGCGCGTGATAAACACTTTGCAGGAGTTAAAAGTGCAGAGTAGAAAGTTTAAATTTAAAACTTTCTACTCTGCACTCATGTACTTTGTACTCATGATTTCTGCCGCCGATATCATTCGAACTCCATACCAGGAAAATAGCTCACCGTCTACGAGTTCGATTTTTGCGTTGGGCAAAAGTGCTTGAAGCTCGGTGATGTGCTTTTCGGCAAATGGATATGGCTCAGAGGAGAGCAGCACGCGCTGCGGCGCGAGCGCCCGCAGTTGCTCCTCTGTCACTTGCGGATATCGCCCTTCCAGTTCAAGTCCTACATTCTCAAATCCCAGGCGCTGGAGGACATCCTGAATATACGTATCCTTTCCGGCAAGCATCCAGGGCTCACGCCAGATGAAGTATGCGGTACGCTCTGATTGGGTCTTGTGGCCAAGTTGCTGATAGGCCTGTTCGGCTCGCTGAGCCATCGCATTGCCTTCGGCTTTTTTGGCACAAATCTCCCCTACTCGCCGGATCATCTCAATCGCTGAGGGAACATCACGCACGTCGGTGACATACACCGGCCAGTGCTGCGCCATTTCCTCTACTTGCTCGCGGATATTCTCTTCCTTTTCAGCTATAATAAGATCAGGTTGAAGCTCTTTCAGTCGCTCCATATTCACATCCTTGGTGCCACCCACACGCGTGATCTGCTTTACAGCTGTTTTAGGATGAATACAAAAACGCGTCCGCCCGACCAGCCTTTCGTCTAAGTCAAATGCCACGAGTGTTTCCGTGATCGAAGGACATAGAGAGACGATTCGCTGGGGAGATGAAGGGATATCTACCGTTCGGTTGAGCTGATCTTGGTATGATGGCATAGGGAACTAAATAGCTGATATAGCAAATATTATCACGAGCGGTTACACGACCTCTGTCAGCGCTTCAACACCTTGCTGAAAGCGCTGACAGAGGTTAGCAACCCAAACAAAAAACGTTCGTGCTAATCACTAGCATAGCCCAAAAAAGCATCATTTTTTCCGCTTTCCAAAAGCTGCGGCAATGCCTGTTCCAATAAGAAAACCATTAAATTCTCGTCCTCCCAGATACTTACCTTCAATATAAAATTTCAGATTTTCAATAAAGGTATATTGAATACCCATCCCAATATTTAGCCCCAGGTCGCCCTCGGACGTGGTGGTTTGGGAACTAATTCCGGTGACATCTAAATCATAACGAAGGCCTGCGATCAGGTATCCCATAAAAGGTTTAGGCTCTCCGAGCATGTTGTGAAAATCGAGATTCATTTCAAATCGAGATACATCCGTGTTGAGCCTATACTGGGAGATATTGGGGCAAACAGTGGTTTTACCATCTCCAGTATTAAACAGATCAAATTGTCCCCGGATGTTGAGGCCACCGTATTCCGCATCGGAGATAAATGAAGCGCCGGTACCTAAAAAAAGCTGAGCGTGACCGATTGCAGTAAGGAATAAGAGGGCCAAAAGTGAGGTGCGGATCATGTGAATAATCATGTTTTGAATGTGTAATAAATATTAGAAGTGCATAATTCGTCATTCTCGAATATGGCCACAATGCAGTTTTTTTTGCACCATCCAATTCATGGCCTATAGCTTGATTCTATTCTAAAATTCACATTATTATGCCCGGTTGCTCTACCTCTATCAGCGCTTCACCACTACGCTTAAAGCGCTGACAGAGGTTAGCAACCCTAACAAAAAAGCATGAATGATAAAGACTCAATAATTGTAACAATCTATCTATTCATCTATTATTGCGGCCTCAAAAACAACGACTATGACTAAGGCGCTTCTTGCATTTTTTCTACTCATCGGCTTCTCTACTTTTATTTTTTCTCAATCGGACACAAGCTACTCCGATACAGTTAAGGTTTTCGCTTCAAGAATCCCTTCGAAGATTTATGAAACCGGGCGAAACATCACGGTAATTTCCCAAGCTGAAATAGCCCAGCTTCCGGCCACATCCATCGATGATCTTTTGCAGTATATCCCTGGGATCGAGGTGCAATCGCGCAATGGATTCGGGGTGCAAGGCGATATAACCATGCGTGGTGCGACCTTTACGCAGATATTGGTACTTATCGATGGAATGCGCCTTAACGATCCTCTGACTGCACATTTTAACAATAATATTCCGGTAAGCATGGCCGAAATCGAGCGCATCGAAGTCTTGCGTGGCGCCGCTGCCGCGATGTTTGGAGCGGATGCTGTGGGTGGTGTGATCAATATCGTTACAAAAGGAAGCCAACAACAATCGCAGGATCAATCCGAAATATCGGGTGGACTGGACTACGGGCAGCACCAGTTGGTGAGTGCGCGCCAAGGCTTTTCTATTCAACGTGGCCGCCTCCATGTCGGCGGAGGTTTTGCGATGAATCAGTCGGCGGGAGAACCGGTTGATGCCATCATCACCGAGAATGATACGCTGGCTCCCTACCGCAATTTTTTTGATATAAAAACGGTCTCCACTTCCCTATCCTACCGCTTCAATAATGGCTGGAGCCTGCGCGCCAGAACAGCCTTCGATCACCGCGATTTTAGCGCACGCTACTTTTACACAGCAAGCACATTCGATCAGTCAACCGAAACCGTCAATAACTGGTGGAATCAGCTGCATGTAAGTCACGTAGGAAAAGCCAGCAAAACGGACCTCAATGTAGGCTACAAGCGCAATACGGATGTTTTTGTATTTAACCCAAACTTCCCTTCTACAAACGAGCACCTTACGCAGTATCTCAATATCCAACTCAATCACCGCTGGACATTGGACGATAAACTCGCGCTCCAGGTCGGTACCCAGGTTGACCGCCGCTCCATCGAAAGTAATGACCGTGGCGACCATCAGGACTGGCATGCTGGAGTGTTTGCGGTGGCATTGTACCAGCCGACTAAACGCCTCAATATCAACGGAAGCCTCCGACTAGACAATGATGCAAACTACGGTACGGAGCTTTCGCCTCAGCTCAATGTGTCCTGGGTACTTCCAAAGGTTGTTTTCCGCTCCTCTATAGGGCGCAGTATTCGTGCAGCAGACTACACGGAGCGCTTTGTTTCTACCAATTTGCAGAACCTTTCTCCTGGTCGCAGCCTTGGCAATCCAGACTTGTTAGCTGAGAATGGCTGGTCGCAGGAATTGGGCATGGATATCCAGGTGCGTCCTTTCTGGACGATAAAGGCTACGGGCTTTTTGCGTCAGGCATCGCGTCTGATCGATTATGTATCAGCAAAGACGGAAGATATACCGCGCAGCGATAATCTGAGACCTGATGCAGATTACTTTTTTGCCCAAAATCTCTTCGACGTCCAAACAGCCGGTTTCGAATTTGAAAGCTGGATGCGCAAAAAACTGAGTGCACAATCACGGCTTTCCTGGAGTCTGGGCTACACCTGGATCAATACAAGCAATGACCTTGGGATCGTACCGGTGTATATTTCCAGCCACGCTGGTCATCTACTCAACACCTCTTTTATCTACACATCTGACATTTTTGACCTGAGTCTGAACGGGCGCTACAAAGTGCGTGACATTCGCGAAGCGCAGGCGATTAATTCCAGGCTTGAGGAGTCGTATATGGTATGGAATGCGCGTGTTGGGGTAAAGCTTTCAAAAGTTGTCGGGCTTAATGTTCAGGTTCAAAATCTGTTTGATACGCAATACCAGGATATTCTGGGTGCAAAGATGCCTGGCCGTTGGTTGATGGCTGGGGTACGTTTTGGAATTAGGGAGAATCGATAGGCTATTAGCGTGATATCCTTAAGGGTTGCAATATCATGTTCCATTTTAGGCATAGACAAGTTGTAAATCTGCAATTGTCATTCTCCTTTATGTACCAACCAATTGCAGATTGCAGAATGACGATTAGCGATTGGAGAATTGTATAATTGGCAGTTTATGGATTGGTATTAAAGGCTGACAGAGGTTCGCAATCCTAATGAAAAACTGTTCATTGCAATCCCCATTTTCTTAGCTTAACGTCACCATAAAGTCCTTTATCTGGCTTTGGATTTTGTTAAAAAACTGTGTGCGTGCTTTTTCTGATTGGCCAGAAAGTGGAACTGCGTTTCGGATAAGGCCTGCAACCCAGTTTTCATAGTAGTGAAAAAGCTTGCTATCGGAGGACTGAAGGAAGGAAGGCGGAACAGTGGAAATCAATGTTTCGCGAAAAGGGCCTCCTTTTATAAGTGCAATTCCATCGACTACAAATAGCTCGTTCATGTATAACTCATAGCTGCCTCCGGCAACAGAGTCCGGCTCGTTATAGTCCGACTTCACCCCTCGTTCTGCCTGGAGCTTGAGGTGTGCTACCATAAGCAGCAGCGCCTCACAAAGTGCCAAAGCATCCTCATCGGAGCGAAAGTAATGTAGTTCCTGATAATATTGAATTTGTTTCAAAAAGCTGCTCACAGCATCTACGCTAATGATTTCTCGTGAAGGCAAGCTCAGATAACGGCGTGCAATCATGCGCGTACGAGCGCTGTAGTTTTCATCAAGCTCTTTTACAGAAAACTGCTTATTCTGATATTCTTCTACCCGTAGACTCGATTTCATCCATAGGAAAAACTTGAAGGCAGCAAGCTCCGGAAACTGAAGTAACTGAAAGGTTGTCACATCATGCGTTACATACGTCGCTTCCAGGTCTTCGACTTGCTGAAGCTGAATGAGCTGGCGTTCCATTGACTTTAGCCAATCGGTCAAATCGCCGGTCCGTGGCCGCTGGTGCTGAAAGGATGGAAGCTTCGCTTTTTTTGTCAAAAGGCTATCCAGTGATACGCCATAATGATCTGTGATGAGGGCCAGTTCCTGAATATCAAGTGCTTTCTCGCAGCGCATGCGCCTATAGGCGCTGTCATGACTGACTCCCAACAAATCTGAAAGTGAATCTACGAGCGATACATGCGATGGCAAACTCGCCTTGATGGCTTCAAAGAGGGCTTCTTGTTGAGGGATTACTGCATTCATCTGACAAATATTGCAAAAAATGCAAATACACCATTTTTGATTTGCAATTTTTAAAAGAAAGCCAAGCCCAACACCGATCTCGAAAGTCTGCTCATGCGCTTTTTGCAAGCTTCATTTTTATCTAAGTCCTCCAAAACGATTCAATGCATAAATCAGAATAGGGCGTGCAGGAAGTCGTTTTTGAGATGCATACTCCGCTGATACATTTGGGATATTACAATAAACCAATAGTATCAATTATGTTAAAAACACCTTTTAATTCATTTATGATCGGACTGGTTCTGATAACTTCCCTAAGCGCTTGTAGCATTACAAGAGAGGTAGAGACTGTCCGGGCAGCACGTGTAGTAAACCCCAACAGCATCAATATCCCCGTTTTAAAAGCTCAAGGTGATATCATCGTATCGGGAAAAGTGAGCGGGAGCCCAACTCAAAAAAGGTCAAGTGATGTAGAGCTTTTCATTCTGAATGATCGTCGTGAACAAATCTCTATTGAAAAGCCTATCAGTGGGATTGAACTTCAAGGTTCATGGGCATTTGGGAGTAGGTTTGCTCTCATGGCGAACTACGATGGAGTAATCGTAAAAGGAAATAAAAGTTCGTTTGCGGAATTCGGATTGGGTTATTGGTCAAAGCAAAAGCTAACGACCTTGGCTGATTTGCAACTATCGAGCAATTTCTTCGCAGGTTATGGATATGGCTCCCGCGATGTACAAATCGACCTACGGAAAGATAAAATAACATATCGTCCACGTAGTATATTTAATTCACTCTTATCCACACCTCCGCGGAATATTAGCACAAAAACGATCGGGAATTTTAGCGGAGATTATCATCGATTTTTTATTCAGTCTTCGTTTATATGGTCGTATAAAAAAATATTAGATTGGGGTGTAGTGGCAAGGCTGGCTCAATATCATATACCAGATTTCACAAAGGAAATAAATGGAAACAGGAGAAATGAGAGGCTTTCATTTACCACATTAGAACCTGTATTATTTTGTAATGCAGGTTCAGAAAAGGTAAAATTCATTGCTCAGTTGCAATTTCTAGGCATGCTCGGATCAAACAATGCTTACAGCTCATTTGCAAACGACCAAGAAGGCGAATTTGCCCCCAGCAGTGTAAAGATTTCAGGAGGGGTTTCATTCTTTTTTAGCAGGAAAAAATAAGTCGTTCAAATAAACAAAACGCCATTGCAATTAAGCAATGGCGTTTCTACACATCTATAGTTCACTACTTATACTACCGTTCTACAGTGAGTTCTACGCGGCGATTTTGGGCGCGGCCAGACTCAGAGTTATTGTCTGCGATGGGAGCGTTTTCGCCATTTCCATTGGACTCGATACGAGACAAAGGAATGCCCATTTCGTATGCCAAATAACGTTTGACATTGAAGGCACGCTTCACAGACAGGATTTTATTTTCGCGTTCTGCGCCTGTAGCGTCAGCATGGCCGCGCAAGCGAAGAATCGCATCAGGGTTTTCTTTCATAAACTGAGCCACATAGCCTAACTGCTCTTGGGCGTCGGTTGAAATAACATCCTGATTTACATCAAAATGCACTTCTGAAATATTCATGGCCATTTTGGCATTGCGATTACTTTCAGCAGCTTTTACCGAAGCAACACGTGCTACAGCGTCAGGATCAGCAGGCGCCTCAGAATATGCCACTTCGGCTATTGCTGGAGCAGCATCACCACTCTTTGCTTCTGAATACGGACAGCCATTGAACTGGATCAAGCCCATTTCATCTGGACAATTATCATCTACATCAGCGATACCGTCACCGTCGCTATCGGCCATATATTCTGGCTTGCGGGTCTCTACGGCTACGACTTCACGGCGTGGACGAGGAGTAGGCTTCGGCGCTGGCTTGACTTCTTCTTCTTTTTCGGGCACTACAAATGTCAAACCGAAGCTATGCTGCATACTTGAATAGTTTTGTCCAAAGCCTTGACGAAACATACTCTCAATGTTCAGGCTAACAAATTCGCTCATACGGAAACGCGCTCCTGCTGCAACTGGCAGATAAGGCTGCCAGCTATTAGAAAGGCTTGCCATTCCAAAACCTGAGGCAACATAAGGTCCGAAAAATGCTTTTTCAGACATCATACGACCATTATAAAACTTAAAGCGAATTAAGCCGGAAGCATCAAACAATGAAGGGCGTGCCTCATCCCCGAAAGGCATCTTGAGGCCTGGAGCCATCGCTGTCTGAAGCGAAAGGTTTACAGAAGGTCCCAGGTAGATATGCGTACCTACCTGTACGCCTGCGGTCATATTACCAGGTTTAAATAACTGGCCTGATATAGGTCCCTGATAGTCAAGGGCTATAGCATTGAGACTCGCAGCAAATGGATTTTGCTTGTTTTGAGCAATGGCGCCGCTCATTAGGAGCAGGCATGTGAGAGTTAGTATAGCTTTACGCATGGTAAGCAAGATTTCCGGTCCAACAAACCGTCATCTTGCTTAAACTTATTCCCAGCGAAAATCTACTCGTCGGTTGCGTGTTCTTCCCGTTAGGGTGTTGTTGTCTGATGAAGGTGATTGCTCACCAAATCCTTGGCAACGAATACGCGAGAGAGAAATCCCGTGTTGATAAACAAGATAACGTTTAACTGCGTTTGCCCGAAGTACTGATAGAAGTTGATTGTTTCGTTCGGAGCCGAGGGCGTCGGCATGTCCGAGTACTTCAAGACGAACGTTACTACACCTTTGCAACATGCGTGCCACTTCATCGAGTGCAGCGCGAGTTTCGCTCGAAAGCACCTCGCTTCCCAGCTCAAAATATACCGGAGCTGTGCGCAAAGCCTCCGTTTGGGCTTTTTCGCAAGGTGTAGGAGCTGGTTTATTTTTTTCTTCCGGTTTTTCTGATACTACGGGATCAAGGAAAGAGCCAGAATTGGAATACCTATCATCAGGTATCGCTACGGGCTCCACAACTTTTATAGGCTCCGAAGAAATAGGTTCATTTACTGGTGTGCTAGAAGTCTTTTCCATATTATCAGTAAAAGAAGCATTCCCTTGCTGTTCGACTGGATCAGGGGACTTTATAGTAGGTACAGAAGGCTGAGTAGCCTCTACAACAGCTGGCTTCGTTTCGTTGACTTGCGCAGGTCTGCCGGTGGGTTTTATAGGTTCTGTTTGTTGGGCTAAAGTTCCTGGAGGTCCCGCAGGGACGCCGGGGCAACCTTGCCAGGCCCAGCTGCCAGGATCCGCCGGGCAGCGGTCATAATGATCAGGGACTCCGTCATTATCTTCATCAGGAGCTTCCATCGACATCCATGGACCAGTTTCTTTTTCCTCTTCAGGGACAAACTCTGGTGCAAACTTTTTCTGCTTACCCAAATCATACACTAAATATGCGGTATGTGCCAGGTGCTGATAGTCCTGATTCAACGAACGCTTGTAGGTCATCTCAAGTCTAAATGAAGTACGATCACCCGCGCGGATATTAAGTCCTCCGCCTAACGGTATGTACAGGTCGGGGTGAGACTTCACATAACTACCTCCTATGCCGAAAGAAGCGTAAGGAGCAATAAGCGCTCTTTCGCCTAGCAAGGTTCCATTATTAAATTTAAAGGCTAGCCTGTAGCTCATATCGGCCAGGGCAGGACGTGTATTTGTGCCCTGATAGCTGGGAAAGCGAACACCGTATGCATACGTGATATCGGCACTCAAACGGAAGGCAGCACTGAGGTAACGTTGCAGGCTCATGTAGTAGCCCATGTCCCAATTATTGGTTTCGAACATCTTGGCACCTTGAGGTGCTGCATAGTCCATAAAGTTTACACCGGCGCCCAAGGCCCAGCGACGTTCGTACTGCTGCGCACTGATGCTACTTACCCAAAGGCAAAGCACTGCCACCAAGGTTATTATCCCTTTACATTTCATCCCAATGATTCTTTAATCCCTATAAAATATCTGAACAGTAAAAGTATTCACAAGATCGACTAAAGCAAAAAGCGAGCCGTAAAACGGCTCGCTTTTTCTTACAAGTTCAACTTGTTTTAATAATCAGTCATTTATCATTAGCCATTCATAATGATTAATGAATCATGACTCATTATCAATGTTTAGGGCACAAAGAGCTCAAACTCTACACGGCGGTTTTCTGCACGACCGGCAGATGTTGCGTTTGATGAAACAGGCTGCGTCTCTCCATAACCAGAAGAAGTCATACGCTCGCGTACTACTCCATGAGTAGCAAGGTAATCAAGACATGCAGAAGCACGGTCTTGAGAAAGCGTCATGTTCATACCATCATCACCTTGTGAGTCAGTATGTCCACTGATGCGGAGACTATATGAACTATACTCATCCATGATCGATACGATCTCATCAAGTACCGTTTCGCTTGATTTTTTCAGGCGATTACTTCCTGACTCAAACTGAACAGACTTCATAATACGAGCAAGCTTCTCTTTTACTTCTTCTTCGATTTCTGGACAACCGTTCATATCGGCAACACCAGCTTCGTCTGGACAGCGGTCATCACCATCGCGAATACCGTCGCCATCGCGGTCAGGACAGCCAGCAAGGTCTACAAGACCTGGAACATCCGGACATGCATCATCGCCGTCTTTCACGCCGTCACCATCAGTATCAGGACAACCGTTGAACTTGGCTATACCAGCTACGTCCGGACAGTCATCTTTTTTGTCTGAAATACCATCACCGTCAGTATCAGGGCAACCATTAAAGGTAGCAAGACCTGCTACATCAGGACACTCATCCTTGTCATCGTCGATACCGTCGCCGTCGCGGTCCTTAGACTTCTCAGGGCATCCCTGAAGGGCTACGATACCTGGCACTTCTGGACATTTGTCATCTTTGTCGAGCACACCGTCGCGGTCGCGGTCAGGACAGCCTGTAGGTGCAATACCTGGCTCTTGCGGACAATCATCGTTCACGTCTGCAATTCCGTCACCATCAGAATCTGCTGGTGGTGGAGGTGGCAGATCAGGCTTTGAAGCTCCGCCTCCAAAGGCGTAGTTCACAGCTGCATTTGCGTTTACAAAGTTATCAAGATCGCCAAGGCCGAGCTTATAGAGCACCTGGAAGTCAAGCGACACAGGAGATCCGCCAGTAAGACGTAGCCCAAGTCCCAAAGGGATATTAAAGTTAGCTGAGCGGTCATCTCCGCTGCCAGCAAAGGCAAGGCCCGGGCCTGCCATGACCATAGGAACCAGTTTAGTCATACGCTCGGAGTAATCACCGTTCGCGAGCTTCCACTTTAGAAGAAGATCTGAGTCCCAAAGGTTTTCGTACGCTGTACCGCGTGCAAATGGCATCGGCTGAAAGCTAGACTGCGCTCCAATGTCAAAGTTGTCGCTGAGGTAGCGATTCAACTGAAGCTGAAAACCAGGAACGATGTCTGTGTTACTGAGATCAAAATTAGGCCATGCATTAAAATCACGCATGGATAGACCAGCACCAAGGCCCCAACGGTGTTCTGAGTTTTGACTAAATGCCAATGAGGCTGTAAGACACAGGGCCAATAAAAGACCCAAAAAACGTGTAAAAACTGTATTCATAAGAAAGGAGGTTGATTGTTAAGAATACTCAATTAGATGACTAATATATGTATAAGTCACCGATACATTCATTCATGTAAATTACGCTTTTTTTGAACAAGCGCAAATCTGAAATATTCTATCCAACCAAACTATTATCACTTGCGCTTCAGAATATTCACTTCGCGAATACCATCCGTTTCCCCTTCGAACACCAAACTGTCTCCACTAATAAATAGCAGCTTGTAGGTTTCTTCAAATGTGAGGCTACTGTCCGTATAGGCGAATGGAATCACTCTGTCTTCGAGGTCTGGATCGCCTGGATTCGATATAGTAAGTTGCCCTTCGGAGCTAAAAGTGAAGTAAGTCCCCGACATTTTTACTGAAAAAGGAAGCCGTTTTTCAACAAGTTCCCATCTACCCAAAATCCCTGCACTTTCTGCTTCTCCAGCTATTTCAGGATCAATATCCTCCACAATCGCAGTCGAGTCCGATGCAGGATTATCATGGTCAGGGTCAGTTTGCGGATCATCTTCGCAGGCGAAAGCAAACAGGCATACAATCAGGATAAGGCTATATTTTGAAAACATGCGTCAAAGATTTTGAGCCAACATACAAAAGCTCGCTATTAAACAAAAATTTAACGTTCGCGTAAAGTCCGCGCGCTCGCGCGCAAGTCGTCTGACCACTTAAGTCGTCTGACCACTTTTTCTTAAGAGTGTTTTTTAAAATACATCAGCCATTATCTTTACAGCATGAAAATCCAAACCGCACTTGTTACCGGAGCTGCACGAGGCCTGGGCTTTGAGTTTTGCCGCCAACTCGCCAAGGCGGGTAAATCCGTTATTCTCACGGCTCGCAATGAGGAAGCAGGCCTAGAAGCCGCTCAAAAGCTTTCCAAAGAAGGTGGAGACATTCATTTCCGTCTGCTTGACGTGGATGATGAAGCAAGTGTGCATGAAGTTGCTCATCAACTTGAGCAGGATTTTGGCGCGCTGGATTTATTGATTAATAATGCCGGAGTAAATTCTAAAAGCACAGGTAGTGAAGAAGATTTTTTGAAAAATTTTAAACTCAGTGAACTGGACCCTGAGCATGTGCTCAAGATGGTTCACACCAACGCTATTGGTCCGATTATGATGGCAAAGCATATGCTGCCTTTGCTCAAAAAGAGCCGCAATCCTCGTGTGATGAATGTATCCAGTTGGCTGGGTTCGATCTCTGAGAAGCAAAACGGCGGCAACTATAGTTACTGTGCCTCAAAGGCTGCGCTCAATATGATGACGCGTGCATTTGCCTTTGATGTGATCCGCGAAGGCATCACTGCGATTATGGTGAATCCTGGTTGGGTGCAAACCGATATGGGCGGCAGCCGCGCGAAACTCACCGCTGAGGAATCAGTCTCTGGTCTCCTCTCCATCGCCGAAAAACTCACCGCCGGTGATACGGGCAAGTTTTATAACTGGGACGGCACGGAGCATGCGTTTTAATGTATAGTGTAAGATGTAGCATGACCCTTTGAATGGAAATACGACATACGAGATCAGACATACGACATTAGAGATGGCTCGCGGTTGGCCTGTGCGCAATCCTTGCCGAAGGCACTAAAACGGTGAAGCATATTCAGGATTACTGCGAAATGTCTCGTCGGTCAGGGTTTTGAGGAAATTGACTAAGTCTGTTTTGTCCTGATCTGTCAGAAAAAGACCGGTGTCCTTGGTATTCAAAACGGTAGGATCAACGGTGGAAGATTCCTGGATACCTTCATTATAATGATCTATCACCTCTTCCAGCGTCTGGAATCTGCCGTCGTGCATATAGGGAGGAGTAAGTGCGATATTACGCAGTGAAGGGACTTTAAATTTGCCTTTATCAGCAGCTAGCTTTGTCACCTCTTCTCTACCAATATCAGTCAGGTTGATATCATTGTCCAAACCGTTATTCATGTATTTATCATTTTCAAAATTGGCGCCACCATGGCAATGTGCACAATCGGCACCTGATTGCATGGGAAAGAAGGGATTATACTCAGTCTCATAGAGTAGTCTTCCTCGCTCCTCGCTTGGTGTCAATTGGACTAGGCCAGCTTTGTAACGATCAAATTTTGAGTCGTAGGAAACGATGCTGAGCATAAACTGCTCCATCGCCAAGGCCATTTTTGCGGAAGTAATGTCATCGGAACCAAACACACGACTAAACTGATCTTTATAGTCTTGGCTTTCAGTCAGTTTTGCCACGACATTTTCCAAGGTTTCATTCATTTCGAGCGGGTCCTGAATAGGCATAAGTGCCTGATCACGAATCAGTTGCGCACGACCATCCCAGAAAAACTCATTGCTGTGCCAGGCCATATTGAAGATGGGCATTGCCTGACGCTTTCCTTCCAGACCTTCGACACCTATTGATAAGCGGGCGGTATCAGAAAAGCCGTCTTCCTGACGGTGGCAACTGGCACAAGACTGGCTTCCATCAAGCGATAGCATTTTTTCATAAAACAGCATCTTACCCAACTTCACCCCTTGTACAGTCAATGCATTATCTGCTGGCAAGTCGGGCGCCGGTAGTGGGCCATACTCCAGGACATACGGAGTTGTATCCTGCGGAATCGTAATCACAGGTTCTTTGCAGGCTGCGATAAGACTTACTCCGGCCAAACATATGATGAAGCTTCGTAAGGAAAACATGGTTGTTGAATTAATTGCTGAATAGAGGGTTTTGAACAAAGGTTTCATCCGTCAGTGAGGTCAGAAACTCGACTAGATCATCTTGCTCTTGACCGGTTAGCGTCAATGGCCGGATCAATGGATTTTTTTGGGGATTATCAGCCCCGCCTGAAACGTAGTGTGCGACTATTCTTGAAAGGCTGTTCATGGAGCCATCGTGCATATAAGGTGCAGTAAGGGCAATGTTGCGAAGGCTGGGTACTTTGAATAAAGCGCGGTCCGCTTCATCGCCTGTAAGGCGAAGTCTCCCAACATCAGCATACTCATCGTAGAGCCCGTTATTCTCAAATTCGTAGTTCGTAAAATTAAACCCACCATGGCAGGAACTACAGTTTGTTTTATCACTAAAAAACAAGTCCATACCACGCTGCTGTGCTTTCGATAAAGCTTTCGTATTATCATAGCTAACGTATTGATCATAAGGACTATAGCCGCTGATCAGACTTCGCTCAAAGCAGGCCAGGGATCGGGTAATGACAAACGCATCTGGCTCACGATTATATGCTTCTCGTGCCATGCGTACGTAGGTGGAATCGGCCTCAAGACGCCTAGCTAGCAACACCATATTAAAAGCAAATTCATTGTGCTCCTGGATAGGAACAAACACTTGCATTTCAAGCGTCGGCACGCCGCCTTCGCGCGTGAAATATGGATGATAGCCAACATTGGCAAGTGAAGGACTATTGCGGACACCAGGGCGATTTTCCACGCCTGGGCTAAATCTCAGATTATCGCTGAATGCCAGCGAAGGCTTGTGACAAGAGGCACAACTGATCGACGAGTCCACTGACATCACCGGATCAAAAAAGAGCTTTTTACCCAAATCCCAACGCGCCTGACTAAATGTATTATTATCTGGAACAGGCATGTCAGGAAAGCCTTCTGGCGCTTCCATCAATTCAAAATGACGATCAGGATCAAGGACAATGGTTTCCTGACAAGCGATGATTGTCAGGAGTAGCAGTATCGTAAAAGGCCATTTTTTCATAGAAAATGAATTGAGAAGCGAAAAGGCATGCCCTAAGTAGAGAAAAGGCATGCCTTTTCTCTACAACAGGCGCATGCCTTTTCTCTACAACAGGGGCATGCCTTTTCTCTACTTACTGTACCATCAGCTTTTCAACACCAATGCGCACGCCATCTTTCATTACAGAAAGGAAGTACAAACCTGCTTTTGGCATAGTCAGTTCAGCACTCATGGATGTACCTGAAACACTCGTTTCGAACACCTTGCGACCTAGCGCATCGACAACAAGAAGTTGCAAATCTGACTGCTGCGCCATTTCAATGGCAACAGTGGCTTTCCCGTTTGTGGAAGGATTAGGAAAAACGCTCAGCGACTGCAAGCTAAGATCAGTTTCGAGGCCTGTGGTTGGAGAACCGGCACTGAAAACAAAGTTTCTAAAGTTCTCGATTCCGGTTTTGGCCGCGCCTCCTTCACCATGCTCAATAACACCAGAGCTCACCTGGATATTCTCCAACACACGTGTGTAATCAGCATCCAAATAGATAGGAAGTTCGCCATCAGCAGCGGAAGCGTTCATCGCTATTTCCGCTCTACCATAATTACTATCGCCTAGTCCATGAAGTTCAAAAGACTGCCCCATATTGGCACCGCTTTTTCCTTCAACAGCGATAAAGCGATAACCTGAAGTCCAACCCCAGTGCATCGAGGGAAGCTGAGGTGCTAATGGATGTGTAGCTGGCCATAAGGCAGGATCATTGTGATTGTTCAAATTATCAACTCCTATGTAAAAACTGACTTTTTCCAGGTTTGTGATATTCTGATCACCGAGATCTACTGACGTCTTTACGGAACCATCCACAAGAACATATACTCCTGACATTGAGGTAACAGTGCCTCCGTCATGGGTTAGTTCAATATTGGAGATATAATATTGAAGTCTGGTGACTTCAAAGTCCTCGTTCATGTTGTTTTGGGCCTTTTTATTTAACGCAAAGGCATCACTAGCGAGCTTGTGGTTGATATTCAGCGTTACATTGGTTTGAGCAAAGCCAGCAATATGTAGGCAGAAGACGCTCAGTAGGATAAGTAGAAACTGTTTCATTTTTAAAAGAAATTTTTGGTACAAAAAAGTAAACGGGGATATACCAATATGCATCGCACATCGGTAATATCGGTTGGGAAAGAATAGCTTAACAGAGGAAGTTCTGGAACCTCACAGAAAGGTTGCAGAACAGGAGCGGAGGTTTATACCGCTCAATATTAAAAGAAAGGGCTATATCGGAATAGGGCGATAGAACGGTCGTTTCCCCAGGCATAAAACACTGAATATCAACAACTTGTATAGCAGTGAGGTTTTCCTGAAAATCTACATGAAAAAACGCTTTACTATCATCACAGCAGCTTTTTTTATTGAAAGAATCGTGGTGTAAAATAGGCTTAAAAGGCTCAATATTGGGCACTTCAGCGCCTGCGCATTTTTCTGCTTCAGTAAATAATGAAGTCGACCTAAGCTTGCCAAAACAATAATGCTTTTGCACAATGACTCCCGATGAACTCAGGAGCACAAGGCCAGCCAGGATGATATGAATAACTGATCTTAACATCGCTTCAAAAAGCAAGATACTGCTTTTCTACAAATTGAACGTTGTGCTCACCCTAGCAATCTTCTTCTCAATCATCTAACCTATACAACGGCAGTCCATAACACCGACTTCTGTTTATCGTACCATCTCTCAGTTTTTGGGGGAATCCCCAAAGGCCCATTGTACATTTTGCACATCACCCATTATACATTCTGCCCATGCAACCCATCACCGACAAACAACGCTGGTTTGAAATCAGTGCCGTTGCGCTCACCGCTATAGGAAAACTTGTTTTCATGACCTGGCTGCCTATGCGGACAGTTTTCATCCCTGTTATGATTCTCTTTTGGCTGGGGTACATTTGGTACCGCGCTCGCCAAAACGGAGGCATTCTTCATTATTGGGGCTTTCGAAAAGATAATTTTGCCAAAGTCTTCAAGATGCTACTGCCGCTCGCGATCGTCAGTGTGACGGCCTTTATAGGCGTTGGCATCTGGCAGGAAAGTATGATCCTGAGTTGGCATATCCTGCCTATACTTGCCTTTTATCCGATTTGGGGGACTATTCAGCAATTTCTGGTCGTAGGTCTGGTCGCCGCAAACCTCCAGAACATGGAAAACACGCAGGTCTCCAATCCGCTGATTATTATTCTTACATCGACCTTGTTTGGGCTCGTTCATTATCCTCACTGGCTTCTGGTCATTGGCACCTTTTTTCTTGCTCTGGTGTATGTCTGGGTATATTTAAAAGAAAAGAACCTCTTCGTACTTGGCCTTTATCATGGTTGGCTAGGGGCCTTCTTTTTCTTTTTTGTTTTACAAAGAGATGCCTGGCTGGAGTTTTTGGAAATGATTATACAATAGGCTGTTGGCTTTTGGCTGCTAGCTTCTGGCCAGAAAAAAGATTGAGAATCACGAAACCTTTTTTATGTACAAAGTATTTTGAAAGCCAGTAGCCAGTAGCCAGTAGCCAGTAGCCAGTAGCCAGTAGCCAGTAGCCAGTAGCCAGAGAAACGATATTTTACTATATTTATATTTCATCCTTTAATCCATTGTATTGTGTCAAAAGATAAAAAGCCCAAGTTTCTAAATAAGCCTTTTTACCAGGGCGGAAATGAAGCCTTTCAGGCTTTTATCGACGAACATCTTCAATATCCCGAAGCTGCGCTTGCAGCGCGGATGGAGGCACAAGTCAAGGTCCAGATAACCATGGACCATAAAGGAAAAGTGATCGAAGCCAAGGCGATGGAAAAACCAGGATTCGGGATCGAAGAGGAAGCCGTACGTGTGGCAAGGTTGTTGCGCTTCACCGTGAATAAAAATCGAGGCATGCGCGTTACTTTTAGCAGAACCGTAACGATTCCCTTCCGCATACCCAAGAGCGTTCCAAAACCACAAGCCCAACGAATCGCGTACAGCTATCGTTCTTCTTCTGTACCAAAGTCCGACTCTAAAAAACAGGCACCTAAGCCTTCAAAAAAAATCGCATATTCCTACCGTATCAATCTGTGAAACGCCTTTTTCTCATACGCTCTGCTCGATTTTGGAAAATCAGCCTTTGTACTGCCCTCGTATTATTGATAGCCGGCACGGCGATCTATGTGAGTCGCTACCCCAGCATTGTGCGCTGTATGACGATTGCATTTCAGGATTTCGACAAACTGGATCAAAAAGTATATGTCAGCCCAGGAACACCGCCTGAAACTCAAAATCTACTTCGGGAGCTTATCAAGCGAAGCGAAGTTCGGGTAGCGGACCTATGGGGAGGCTATGCGGCCGAGCCGGTCCTTATTTACTGCCATGATAATAGCTGCTTCGATCGTTTTGGAGCAGGAAGTCCAGGAGTCGCCTATTTGACTCCGCTTGGACCGTATGTCGTTATCGGCCCTCGTGGCCTACGCACCGATGTCCTCAGTCATGAGCTGTGCCACGCTGAACTTTTCACACGTATCGGTTGGTGGAATAGCGAATTTGAAAAGCCGGCATGGTTTGATGAAGGGCTCGCCATGCAGCTCGACCATCGCTATGCAAAACGAGGTCATTCTCGCTTTTTTGGATTTATGATCGACTGGGAACGCCGCGTCGGGAAGGACAATGAAGCCTTTGCGCTTCACAAGCTTCGTGACCGCTCCGCCTTTACTTCAGGCGATTTTCGCCAAACGGAACTTGCCTACGTCACTTCCGGCATGGAAGTCTCGCGTTGGCTTGAAGCTGTAGGCCACATGGGCCTTCTGCGTTTTACAGACCGCTTATGCAGCGGAGAAAGCTTCGAAAAGGCTTACGCCGAAATAGAAAAAGGCGCCGCCCTTGAAGAGAAGTGGCTAAGTAACTAATCAATTTAAGTACATGAGTGCAGAGTACATAAAATCCGAGCTCTGAGGGGCTCTACTTCTTCATTTTCTACTCTGAATTATGATCTCATGTACTCAAATCGAGTAGGAGATGAGGGCAAATTTACTTCACGTGAGTAAACTTGGCCTCATCGTCCTCTCACACCACCGTGCGTACTCTCGTACACGGCGGTTTCTTTAGGTGTTTAACCGAAGATAGAGGGTGTTGAAGTCTTGTAA
>JBGCFB010000034.1:0-48045 GCA_045106685.1 Bacteroidia bacterium
CGAAGACTTTGCTGCGTATATGCCGAATCAGGACATTCCTCAACCGACGTATTATGATTTTATCGGTGTGCTTATTGATTTCAAAGCGGTCAATATTACGGATACGAATGTGGGATATTTAACCAAAGTGAAGCTGATCAATGACGATGCCGATCCTGACTTTTTCACGGTAGATATGTTTATCAACAAGGAGAATGTAAGGATCGAAAACCTTGAAAAAGGAATGAAAATCACTGGAGTGCTTTGGTTACAGGGGGAGATTGAGAAATAAGCGTGAGCGCTGAAATCGGAACCTCCCACATTGACTCAAAATCGCTTAACTTGTAAGTTCATTGGAGCAGCAACCTATCTGCTTCCGAGGAATACATCATTACACTATTTCTACTATCATATACTTTATGCAAACAAAATTCATCACCCTACATCCGGAAAACCCGCAGCCTCGCTTGGTGGCGCAGATCGTAGACACCTTGAAGGCGGGCGGCGTGATCATATATCCTACCGATACCCGCTATGCTCTGGGTTGCGATATATACAATAAGTCGGCAGTTACCAGAATTGCCAAAATCAAAGACGTCGCTCCTGACAAAGCAATGTTTAGCTGTATTTGTCCTGACTTCAAAACGATAGGAAACTACACCGGCCAGATTAATAATAGCCTCTTCAAAATCATGAAAAAGGCCTTTCCTGGACCTTATACCTTTATTCTGCCTGCCTCTAATCAGATTCCACGCCACTTCCAATCCAAGCGCAAGACGCTGGGTGTACGTGTGGTCGATCACCCCATCGTATCGAGTATTGTAGGCTCTCTGGACGGGCCGCTGACCAGCGCCACCCTTCCCGATACTCCAAACGGAACTCCTGTCCTCGACCCTGAGGAGATGTTCGCAGCCTACAAAGGCCAGGTCGATCTCGTCATCGATGGCGGCATGGGCAACGATGGTTTATCCACCGTCATCGCCGCAGAAGATGGCTCCACGATGACCGTCTTCCGTGAAGGTCTTGGTGATCTAGAGGAGTTGGGGATTATGGTGGAGTAAGGCGTGTGTGTTGAAATCTGATGTCGTATTTCTGATTAGGGGTGTTTATTCAAAAAAATGAAATAATAATGGCCGCAGTGGCGCCTTTAATCGCCATTTTTACCAGCTAAATAGCCGGTGGCTGAGCGGAGCCGAAGCCATAATGGCAAGAAAATCTGTAGATTTTTGGTTGAGGGGCCTTCGACTCCGCTCAGGCCACAAAAAATTTTTGATGATTTTGGCTATTTCGGAAAAATGAATGAACAACCCTGATCTAGTATCTCCATTCCCCTTATGAAATTACGCTACTACGCATTGCTCATCATCCTGATAAGTGGAACCTTCATCGGTTTTACGATTCAGGATGGGCATAAGTGGGGCGGTGATTTTTCATTATACATTCATCAGGCGAAGCACATTGCAGAAGGCACTTCGCTTGATGAGCTTTATGCATGGAATAAAACCTCCATGCAGGCCTCGCTCAGGCAGCTTGGGCCTTATCTCTATCCCAACGGATTTCCCGTTTTACTGAGCCCTGTCTACGGTGCTTTCGGTATGAACTTCATCGCAATGAAGGTCTTTTGCAGCCTGCTTTTCCTGCTGTCGATCCCCTTGATGCTCAATCTTTTCAAAGACCGTTTCAACACGTACACGCTTCCCATTATACTGGTCGCGCTCATTGCCTGCAACAGTCATCTGATCGCCTTTTCTGATAATATTCTTTCAGATTTTCCTTTCTTCTTTTTTTGCTTGTTGGCATTTAATCTGATGGAAGCGAAGCGGAATATCACTAACCAAGTCCTGCTAGGGCTTTGTCTCTTTTATGCATATTTCATCAGGGATGCAGGCTTGTTTCTGTTGCCAGCACTTGCGGTCTATCAGCTTTTTTATTCAAAAAAAAACACAGCAAATCGATACCTGGCTGGCATTCCATATCTGGTCTTTGGGGCCTTGTTTGTTGTGAGCAAATTCGTTTTTCCAGACGGAGGAGAAAATCATATGGGCATGCTCTTTTCCAAGTTCTCTACGGGTTATTTGCTCGATAGTGTAAAACTGTATTTGACGCTTTTATCAAAGACATTTTTCCTCGACAAAGGCACCTACGCTCTCGGAGCCTTGATTGTGGCATTGTCGATTTTGGGCTTAGTGAAAACGAAGAAACGTGACGCGCATTTTTTCATTTTCATCCTACTCAATCTGCTTGTGCTAATGGTTTGGCCAGCCAGACAAGGAGAAAGGTTCCTGTTTCCTATGTTACCTTTCCTACTCTTCTTTTCGATACAGGGGCTTGTGTACATATTTGAAAAGGTGAAATTAAAGCAGACGTATCTTCAGTACAGCCTGATAGCATTTCTGCTTTTTACGGCTTTTTATTCGTACCAAAAAGTTCCTTCTGAGCGTGACGCTTCAAATCAAGCTTACACCAAGGAAATGGTCGTGATCTATGATTATATCGCCCAGCTAGAAGCGACAGATGCAGTTGTCGGATTTCATAAACCCAGAGTCTTGTGGTTATTCTCAGGTGTCCGATCTGTGTATACAGACCTCGATCACTTCGACAGCGCTATTGCAAACTTTTTACTGCTCAAAAAACACGATAATATGGACCTAAGCGATCATCGCATCGAGCAGGATTTTCAGGATTATGTGTTGATTGGGAAATAGGAGTCTTTTTTATCAGAACTGAATCAAATCGAGTATGAAAGCTAATCGCCTCTTTTTATTGGTCCTTATGAGTGTACTTTTAATTGCTTGTAGCAGCAAAGTAAAAAGTCCATCTGAAGCGAATACTGTAGGCAAGGCCACTTTAGTAATTGAAAAACTTGATTCTCTTGGCTTTTTTAGAATTACAGACAAGGATAAAACTGAGGAAGCAAAAACCGAGATGATCAGCGCATATAATCATCAGCATTTTTTTGTTGGCCTGACTTATTCTGAGTCACTGACATATGTGGACCATCGGTTTTATCATGTTGACCAGGAAGAGCTTTTCGAATTATACGGTTTGCCTAAATACCTGAAGGAAGTTCAAACGACCTTTGAGTTATTGGGATTGAAGCTGAACGTTGAAAATGATGACAATCATGAGGAATCGTTCAAGGATAACTTCTGGGAACATACAATAACATTGAATGGAAAGGAATATACCGCTTTCAAAGGTGAAATGGATGAAGATTCCTGGGGTATTGCGATGGTAAATTTTGCCAATATGCTCAACGATCAATTACGACTTCAACAATCGGAAGAACAAGTATATTTGCTTTATAATGGAAATGACGGGATGCTTGTTTTCTTGACGCCAGCGATGTTTGACCTGGTCGAAAAACACTATCCAGACAACCAAGACAGACCAATGACTATAGAGCGATGGAAACGGTATTATGGAATAGAGTAGAGGCCGTATTTCTATTAAAAATATTTGCAATCACTATTCTGCAATTTCCAATCATCAATTTCTTCTCATTGATTGCAGATTGATGAGGAGTGATTCTAAATTGTTGAAATACAAGTCAATCTCCCTGGTCCCCTGTCTCTATCCCGACACAAACTCCCCAAATCAAACCTTTTTCTGCAGCCTTAGTATATGTTCCGTACCAAAAAATACATGTATGTCTGATTTGATCCAAACAAGAATAGAAGACGCTGAAGGTCTTGCTTATGCCACACTCGGTGCTGGCTGTTTTTGGTGTGTGGAAGCAGTATACCAGCGCCTCGATGGCGTTATCGCCTTGGAAAGCGGGTACTCCGGCGGCCATGTCAAAAACCCGACGTATAATGAGGTATGTGGAAAAAAGACGGGTCACGCCGAAGTCGTGCGAATCGCCTATGATCCTGCCAAAGTCAGCTACGAAGATTTACTCGAAGTCTTTTGGCGTACGCATGACCCTACGACGCCAAACCAGCAAGGAAATGACAAAGGTCCCCAGTATCGATCAGTAATTTATTACCATGACGATGAGCAGAAAGCCCTTGCCGAAGCCAGCATGAACGCTGCTACTGAGGCAGAGCTTTACGCCGATCCTATCGTGACGGAGATCAGTCCGCTGATCAACTATTACGCAGCTGAAGAATATCATCAGAACTACTTCAACGACAACCCCAAGCAAGGCTATTGCTTCTATGTAATTGGCCCGAAGGTGGATAAGTTTAAGCAGTTGTTTAAGGATAAAATGAAGGCATAGGCTGTTGGCTTTTAGCGGTTGGCGATTAGCTTTGAATCGTGTCCTGCAAAAAGGGAGTCAAAATGCCCATAACTTCCCCAAATATCCAAACATTGCTACGACAGGTTGCACTACCTCTGTCAGCGCTTTAAGCATAATGGCAAGGCGCTGACAGAGGTTAGCAACCCAAACAAAAAGCCGTTCGTGATAATCATTTTTATTCTAAAATAAGCTAATAGCCAATTCTAATTCCTATGCGTGCCTGGTTCAGATTATTTACTTTTGCGATCACCGCTACCCTTCACTTTGGGCGCTTTGCGTTTCGGGCTCTTTTTTCCAATAAGGATCGACTTAGCCTTGGATTAGAGGTACGACGCCGTTGGCTTCGCTTCATAATGCCCATTATGGGGATCAGACTTGAAGTGAAAGGAACTCCTCCGACTGAGCCTGGTATTGTGGTCGGAAACCATGTTTCTTACCTCGATCCCTTGGCGCTGCTGCACGATACGCTCGCGCTTCCAGTAGCAAAAGCGGAGGTCGGCAAATGGCCGCTTATCGGCCCATTAGCCGGAGGCACGGGAATCCTTTTTGTAAAACGATCAAGCAAAGAAAGCCGCTCCAACACCAAAGAGGCCATCGCCAACGCCGTAAAAGAAGGTCGAACGATCCTTAACTATCCAGAAGGAACGACCCACCACGAGCCCAAGACGCTGCCATTTAAGCTCGGAGCATTTTCCATTGCAGCGGAACATGGTTTCCCGATTTATCCTACCGCCATCTGGTATGACCGCGAAGAAGCAGCCTGGGTAGGCGATGACACCTTCCTTCCGCACTTCCTGAGAGTTTTTCGCAAAAAACACCTCACCATGTACTTCTCATATGGGCCAAGACTGGAAGGAAAAAACGCAGAAGCGCTTCTTGAACAAGCTCAGAGCTGGATCGACCAGGAGCTTTTGAAAATGTATAATGTCTAGTGTGAAATGTATAATGGACGAATGTACTGCTGCCTAATTATACATTGTACATCATTCATTATGCATTACAATTTCACCGCGGTGCCATAAGCCACAATCTCGGAGGCGCCTGCCATCACCGAGGAGGTCTGTAAGCGCACGTTTACGACTGCGTCTGCGCCGAGTGCCTTGGCATCTGTGACCATCCGCGCGATTGCTTCTTCGCGCGCGGTAGCCATCAATTTTGTATAGCTTTTAACTTCGCCGCCTACGATGCTGCGCATCGCAGCACCAAAGTCCCGGCCCACATTACGGGTGCGCACGGTACTTCCACGTGCGATGTCTATGATCTTGGTAATCGTTTGACCTGGAACGTCGGGAGTGGTTGTGATGATCATGGTTTTGTAATCAAAATTTAATAATTCGGAACTCAGTTCGGCGGTTTTTGGCGCGCCCTTCATCTGTTTTATTATCGGCGATCGGGCGGCTCTCACCATAACCAACCGCAGTGATGCGTGCTTCTGGAATATCATGTTCGATCAGCCAGGTTCGGACGGCTTTAGCACGATTTTCACTCAGGAGCTTATTAGCATCATCATCTCCGATATCGTCCGTGTGCCCTTCTATCTCGACCTGCAAGCGCGCATTTTGGCGCAGGTAGTCTCGCAATAGGCGGAGCTCAGGATCAGAATCCGAAGTTAAGGTAAAACTACCCGTTTCGAAGAAAATATTATTGAGTGTAATTGAAACCCCTCTGCGCACTTTATTAAGCGGTATTTCAATATCAAAGTAGGTTTCTTCGGGTAGGTCTTTTAGATAAAAATGTCTTGTACCAAATAAATAACCGCGCGCCTCGACATGCGCAGCATACGACCGCTCCATAGGCAAGCTCATGAGGAAACGGCCGTTCCCTCTGTCTGAGCGCACAGTTCGGATAGTATCACCGGTTTCGACATCGATCAAGCGCACCGTAGCCTCTGGAATAGGCGTGTTAGTAACGCTGTCCCTCACGATTCCTCGCAAGAATGTGGCCCGCTGAGGCTGTACATCTTCCGGCATTTTGAAACGATACACATCATTCTTGCCCAAACCACCGTCTCGCTTCGAATTGATATAGGCTTCATCACCTTTACTATTTACAAATATATACCCCTCTTGTGCTGCCGTATTGATAGGGTAGCCCAGGTTCTTGGGCTCTGTCCAAAGGCTATCTCTATATCGGTAACTCACGAAAAGGTCACGCTCTCCAAATCCGTTATGAAAGTCTGAAGCAAAATACAGCGACTGCCCATCTGCATGAATAAAAGGAGCATCTTCATTGCCAGGAGTGTTCACAGGCGCTCCAAGATTACGAGGCTTGGTCCATTCCCCACTAACCTTTTCACTCACCCAAATATCGCGTCCGCCCATTCCTCCATTACGGCTGGATGTGAAGTATAAAAAGCGTCCGTCGTGAGAAAGCGCTGGTTGCGACTCTCGCGAATCCGAGTTCACAGGTTCGCCCAGATTCTTGGCGTCTGCCCACACCTTCCCGTTCCAGGTTGCAACATATATATCGCAGTTGCCAAGGCCATCCTCACGGCTACAGGCGGTAAAGAAAAGTAAGCGTCCATCCTGGCTAAAACTCGGCGCACCTTCGTTGCCTTCTGTATTGATGCTTGGACCAAGGTTTTGGGCGGGCGCCCAGTCGCCATTTTCATCACGACGCGCTACGTACAGGTCCTCCGGGTAATCGTCTTGTCGAGGAGAAAAACCGCCTATACTTCCTTTGCGCCTCGAAATAAACAGCATCGTTTCGCCATCGGCTGTTAGGCAAGGCATGATATCATGGCCTGACGAGTTGATGGTTTTGCCAAGGTTGACAGGCTTAAACGGGACAGGCTGTTCTTTCGCTATTTGTGCATAGCGCGCCTTCCGTAAGTTTATTTTTGTGGTATAAATATATGATTTCCCTCCTCTTCCTTCTTTCAGATATGCCTCAAAATAATCAATGGCCTTGGTGTATTCTTCATTGAAAAAATATGCCTGACCTAAGAAATAGCTGATGCCTCCAAAGTAGCCTGGCTTAGCTTCCTGAGCTACCTCAAGGTGCGGAAGCGCTTCTTCAAATCGGAAGCGATTGACAAACAACATTCCCAGTTCATAATGAGCCGAAGCAAACTCAGGCTCGATGCTGAGGGCTTCCTCAAATGCTTCAATGGCCATGTCATAAGTCCGGTATCGGACCTGAAGGCGTCCTTCGAAGAATAGTTTTAAGGCCTTCCCTGATTTTATTCCAAAATCTTTCGGCTTAGGTTTTTGGGCAAATGAATAGGAAAAACTGAGGAGGATTATGAGAAAAAATGAAATTACGATTCGCATGTTGCTAAGTAAAGATGAAAAAATAGGCAAACCCAGCACGTCGTTATTTTTTGTTGAATCGAGGAATAAAACCGAAAGGTAGCGTGCTATCTGAGGGCTTTATGACGACGAGTCAGCACAAAAGAATAAGTGATGGGACAGGGTATTTTTGAATCTTTACTAATAACGCAGGAAAGCCTGAGAGTTACGTATTTGAAGCTCGTTTTTTTGGAGAAAAGAAATATGTGAGACCGGTTGGCGTTTTTTTGATCTAAAGTAAAAACCGACTTTATGCGTGTAATACTCACTTCCTTCTTGCTTATGATACTGTGTCTGCCCCTCGCGGCTCAAGATCAGGTATCAGACTGTGCTGCTGCGGACCTCCAGCTGCGCAACATGTTTATGGAATGGAAACCTGGCCAGCTTGTAGATATGAAGCAGGTGAATATGCTCCATAAGGCTTGCCCGGAACCAGGCGCTCGATCAGGCATGATCCAGACTTACTTTGAGGTGTATGATCTGTTGGTGCAAAATACTGATCCAGGCGCAGAGGCCGCCGAAAAACTATACGCTGCATACCAGCGTCTCAATACCTTCGCAGGCAAGGCCCGCGAGGTCGCAAATCAGGACCCGGCATTTGCCGAAAAGCTTCTACTCCGTGCCCAAGCTATCGAAACGGTGTATCGCGAGATGGTGAGCCAAGGCGGATAAAAAGTCAAAGTGCATAGTGGAAAGTAAAAAGCTGAAATGGAGCATTAAGCGTTTTTACGATTGGGGTTGCTGCCACCTCTGTCAGCGCTTTACCACAATGCTTAAAGCGCTGACAGAGGTTAGCAACCGATACAAAACGAACCTTGATTATCATTACTTTTCCACTAGGCACATTCCACTCCTGCAAGCCCCTAGCCAAAAATCTCTCCAAAGACGCGGATCGTTTGGGGATAGTTAAAGCCGTCGATGTGCTGCTGATAGTAGCCAAATAGCGTGGTAAGCAAATGGCGCTTTTGGTCCTGATCAAAATAAATCGACTTACAGCTTTCGTAATCTGCATAAAGGAACTGACGCAGAATTCCTGAAACAGGCTCGCGCTGGTGCGTCTCGGCTACAAACTGACCGTTGGGAATATCGAAGTGTACGGCTGCACTGTCCTTACTTAAGTCGGAAGGCATAAAGCCCAAAAACTGGGTAAGGTGAAGAAGCGTGAAAATAAAACGCTGAATAAGTCCCTGATTTTCCTGATCAAGATTGACGATGTAATCCTTGATAAAACGATACAGTGCCGGATTGGGCGCTGCTTCCTCACGTACCGTGTCCTTCACGATTTCCAACATGGCAAGGCCCAGGGAGAGTTTTACCGGATCAGTGTGGATCGCATGGAGCATCGTGGCGTGACGCGTTTCGCGCACATTATGCAGGTCTCTTCCTTCCTTTTTTTGAAACACCAGTTCAATAACAGACAAAGGCTGAAAATAGCTATGGCTTTTTGCTCCCCTTGCCGAACGGTATCCGCGTACGATAAAGCCCATGCGCCCGTGATCACGTGTGTACACGGTCGCTATCAGGTGGTTGTCCTGATGACGAATAGTGCGGAGTACGATACCTTCGGTGCGTAAGAGCATAACAGTACAGTAAATTTTAAAACATTTAGAATCACTATTCTGCAATTTACAATCTGCAATCTGTCTTATATTGGAGATTGTAAATTGCAGAATAGTGATTAGTGATGTATATGAACCATTTACAGGTCTAGGTAATGTTTTACGAAGCAGCAGCTTCTTCTCTGAGTTTGAGGGAGCGTTCTTTTCCTAGATAGCGGTCAATAGCGCCATGCACAAGATACAATAATGGCGTCAGCACAACAGCCGCTGTGAATTTATAGATCAGATTGACGGTTCCGACGGAGAGCCAGGTGGCGGTGTCCCAGTTCGTACCAGGGTTGAGGACAAAGGCAATGTAGAGTACCAAAAAGCTGTCTACGATCTGGGAAACTAGAGTGGAACCGTTTGCGCGAAGCCACAGGTAGCGGCCTCCGGTCAATTTACGAATCCAGTGAAATACACTGACGTCCAGTATTTGTCCCATCAAAAACGCCACTAAAGAACCAACCACGATCCAATTACTTTGCCCAAAGATCGCCGCATATGATACCTGTGCATCTTGTACACCTTGCTTTTCAAAACTACCTGTCCACCAGGAAGCTGGCTCCAGGCCTATAGCACCAAAGACCATCATGAATGCATAAGCAATCAGTCCTGCGGTCATAAATGACAAAATGCGAACGCCCTTGCGGCCATAGTATTCATTGATCAGGTCAGTCATGATAAACACGACTGGCCAGAGTAGCACACCTGCTGTCAGATCGAGCGTGCCTGTTTTTCCAAAAAGATTCCAGTTAAGTGGATCGAAACCAAATGTTGCCTCAAAGGCAAATATTTTCACCCCAATAAATTCTGCCACCAAAGCATTGGTCACAAAGAATCCTGCGAGAATAATAAATAGAATCGTTTCCTTTTTAAACATAATCCTTCACTTTGAAAAGATCACCTTCTACTGCAAGCGAAGTGTCCGGAAACACCTCTTGTGCTTCTTCTAGCAAAGGCTCGAGACTACGGTACCGCGCAGAGAAGTGCCCGATCAATAAGTGGTTGACTTCTGCCTGCTTGGCGATGCTTGCAGCCTGCTCAGCTGTACTATGAAATGTTTCTATTGCACGTTTGCCCATCGACTTATCGAAGGTCGACTCATGGTACAGCAGCGTGGCGTTTTTGATATAAGGAATGAGCGCTTCAGAATACCGTGTGTCAGAGCAGTAGGCATACGAAACGGGATTATCGGGAGGAGAAAGTACTGTATCAGGATCGATAACACGACCATCCTCCAGGGTTACACTAAGGCCTCGCTTGAGCGAACCGAAGTATACATTGGGAATTTCGAGGGATTTAGCTTTAGGGAAATTGAATTTCGGACGAACATTGACTTCCTGAAAGCGGTAACCGCGACAGTAGATGCGATGCTCCAGCGGAAGTACTTGAACTTGTAAACGTCCGGTGTCCATGATGGCTTCGCCCGGAGCGAAGTCGTCGGTCGCGGTAAATTCTATTTTGTATGCAAGATGTCCCTGAGTTGTCTCAAAGATATTATCCAGCATAGGTTTCAACGCTGCCGGGCCGTAAAGTTTTAGCGGAAAATTGCGTCCCAACAAACTCAATGTATTGAGTAATCCCGGTAGACCAAGAACATGGTCACCGTGCATATGGGAAATAAATATAGCGTCCAGACGAGCGAGCTTGACCCTGTAGCGTCCAAGCTGCATTTGGGTTCCTTCTCCACAATCGACCAAGTAATGGCGATTATGGTAGGTTACCACCTGGGCTGTTGGCCGCCTTTTCCCAACCGGGATTGCGGCACTGGAACCCAGAATCGTTATTTCGAACATAGGTTATTGGTAACTACTTAGGTCGTTTTGGGTTTAGGGTTAAGTGTTTTGAGTTTGTACATCGTGCCATTACCTGCATTGTAGTAATTTTTACTACTGCTATAGCTTAACTCAAAACACCCAACACAAAACTCTAAACAGTTACAATCATTAGAAAGAAGCAGCCTCTCCCTCGTTTTCTTCTTCGGTATCGTCGTCGCTATTCATCACATGAAGGAGGATAGCTTCGCGCGCTTCTACTTCAGAAGGAAGGACAGACAGTACTTCGTCGAGTTTAGAAATTTGCACGAGATTGGAAACGTGCTCATTGAGATTGCATACGATCTGTACGCCGCCTACTGCACGACAGGCACGGTTGCCCATCAGAAGCGCACTTAGGCCTGAGCTATCTGCATAGCTGATGCCTGACATATTTAATACGACGTTGCGCACTCCTTCTGCTTCTACCAAAAACAGCATCTCTTTTTTCAAGTCTGCCGCATTGCGGGAGTCCAGCTTCTCGTCTAATATTTTGATAGTCGCAAAATGATCGTTCGCACTTTTTTCGAATCGCATAACAGTATTTAATCTTGACTTTTGGGGTTAGGAAGATTTTAGTTTAGAAATGGTCTAACAAAAACCTAAAAGTTTGTCATCTCGAGCCGCGAAGCAGTTTACCCTGAGCTTGTCGAAGGGAGAGATCTTGACTTTAATGTAATAGGTCGACAAAGTCAAGATTCCTCCTCAGCTACGCGAGTCGGAATGACAATTTTTATAAAAAAACGACAAAAATGAACTCTCCAGACGGGAGCTTAGTATTTCAGCATGTCTTTTGCCCGAAAGTTACAGAATTAATTTGGCTTCAGGCTAATCGTTCAGTCTGCTAACCAAGGCATTACGCTCCTCATGTCGCGCAATTGCTAATTGGATCAACCGATCAAGCAAGGCTGTATTATCCAGTTCGCTATGGTCCCATAGTTTTGGATACATGCTGATGTTGGTGAAGCCAGGAAGGGTATTGATTTCGTTTACATAAATATCTCCCTCTTCAGTGAGAAACATATCCACGCGCGAAAGTCCTTCACAACACAAGGCAATATATGCCTGGCGGGCTATAATCTGTAAGGCCGCGAGGTTGTTGTTTTCTAATTCCGCCGGAATAACGATTTGAGCTGCGTCAGCACTTTGGTACTTCGCCTCATAGCTATATTCCTCTTCACTCACGATCACGACTTCTCCTACCGAGGTGACATCGGGATTCACATTACCGAGTACGGCGCATTCCAGCTCTCGCCCGTGAATCATGGCCTCGATCACGATCTTGCGATCAAAGCGAAAAGCGTCATGCACAGCAGCCTTCAATTCTGCGGCGGTACTTACTTTGTGTACGCCTACCGATGAACCCATATTGGCGGGTTTTACAAATAAAGGCGTGCCGAGCTTATTGGCCAAGCTCGCAAAGTCAACGCTGTCTGCTTCGTGCGTTTGGAAGCATTCCCAGGGAGCAACCTGAAGGCCTGCGGCTTGTAGCAGGCGCTTGGCTACGTCTTTGTCCATCGCAACCGATGAGCCCAAAACATCCGGCCCCACGAAGGGGTAATCCAGCATGCGGAGCAATCCCTGTAGGGTTCCATCTTCGCCGCCAGGGCCATGTGTTATCGGAAATACGATATCAAAATCAGGCAGGAATGCGCCATCGTCGACACGGCGGATGCGTGCGCCTTTTCTTCCTGGAACGAGCGCTAGTTCGGGCGCAGCTGTGGAAACACGCTCTCCCCAGTTTTCATGGTCAAGTAAACGCCATGCGCCGTCCAGATCTATCCCAATACAGGTGACAGCATATTTCGTTTTGTCAAGCGCTTCAAGAATATTACGCGCTGACAGCAGACTGATTTCATGCTCCGGAGAGCGACCGCCAAGAAGAAGTGCTAGTTGTAGCATAAGGTGACACAATCTTTTTTGAACAAGGCTTTAAAAAGCCTTGTAATAGTGAAAAACATTTGTGCTAAAGCAGCATAAATCTATTTCATGATGCTTTAGCGCTTCTTTATTTCACCATTGCATGGTCTTTTAAGGCCATGCAATGAGACAATTCAAAATTGGCACTTAGAGACGTTAGCACAAAGCTTTTTACTAAATTTGTCCTTCTGCCTAACTATTTTATAGATAAGTGGTTAATGCCCTAATCAAACCATTGCTAGCATTATGAAGGATATTATCAAAAAATTCAGCGTCTACATGGGCTTTAGAAAGCCTGATCCAAACGATCCTGTAACATTCAACCTCAAGGTAATGCACGGAATCAATCGCATCTCCATTATGATGTTCCTGGTCGCGGTGGTGATTATGGTGGTTAAAGCGTTGACGTAGGCTTTTCTCCAAAAACCCATCGAAGCAGAACCGGCAACAATAGTAGGTCAGCAAAGAGGGCGAACAAGATCGTCAAACCGGTGAAGAAGCCGGTATTATAGGTGCCGCCGAAGTCGGATGCCAGCAGCAAGACAAAACCTCCCAATAGTACAATGGAGGTCAAAATCATGGCCTTACCTGTGCCAATAATCGTTTTGCGGATCGCCTCATCTATCGTCGCGCAGCGAGCGCGCTCTAGCTTAAAGCGCGTCAAAAAGTGAATGGTGTCATCTACCGCAATACCAAAGGCCACCACAAAAACAATCGAAGTAGAACTACTCAGATTTATTCCAAAAAGCCCCATAACTCCTCCTGTAAGTAAAAGCGGCGCAAGGTTTGGAACGAGGCTTACCAGCAGCATTTTCCAGGAACGAAAAAGCAGCCCCATCAATACCGCAACTAATATAAATGCGATCAAAAGGCCTTCAAGAAGGCTCGTGCGCAGATATTCCAGATTATTCTCGGTGAGAGCCGCATGGCCTGTGACTCGAATGGCTACAAGACTAGAGTCGATATTTTGATCAGCAAAACCATATAGCCTATTCTTTAGCTCATAAAAAGCCTCGGTGCCCATATCTGGAATGCGTGAGCTAAGGCGTGCACGCTGCTTATCATCGCTGATAACTAAATCCAGAAATATGCTTCCGCCCTGAAGTTTTATAGCACTCAGTAATTCATTTACTTGTGCCTGACTGTCAGGAAGTTGGCGAAATCCAGGACGGTTAAAATTATAGGCTTCGTTGGCGCTTTTGAGAATTGTCACGGGTGAAAGAAAAGGGCTAAACGAGCCATTTTTGCCTAAAAAATCTTCCACTTTTGCCATTTGTTCCAACACCGCCAACTCTGTAACCTCGTGTCCGTCGGCAGCTTCAAAGGCAAGCTCAAATGTGCGTATTCCTCCGTCAAACTGGTCTTCGAAAAAGCCCATCGCCTGGCGGACGGGATCCTTTTTGTGCATGTCCTCCAGTAGATAATTATTGACAGGAATATTGAGGGTGAAATAGCCTGCGAGAAAAAGCAGCGCAAAGCCTCCTATGGCGATCCTTATGGGGTGGCGCTTGATCCAAAGGTCGAGCTTACCGAGCCAGCGATCCCAGGTTCCGATGGCGGCGAGGCCTTTGTTGGGCTTGGCGATTTGGGAAGGCTTGAGTTTGGGCAAAATATAGGTCAATGCGGCAACGGTCACGATGAAGGTGATCATCACACCTGCGGCGGCATACATGCCAAACATCCGCATGGGATGCACGCGTGAAACCATCAAGGCCCCAAAGCCTATGGCTGTCGTTACACTCGTCAGGAAAGTCGCCATTCCAACTTGCTGCAAAGCGCGGCGAAGCGCCTCAACTCTTTCCATTCCTTCCTCGGTCATCGCAAGATATTTCGTCACGATATGGATCACATCTGACATCGCGACCACAAACATGACCGGGATGAGGAGGTTGGACAAAATCGTAATCGGCTCGCCGGTTCCGCCCATCAAACCCAGCGTCCACATGATGGCTACAAGCGCAACAAGCAATGGGACCATCACGCCCCATATGGTGCGATAAAGCAAGGCTAAACACACCATCAGTAGCAAAGCTGAAAGCGTCAGGAACATCATTAGTTCGCCGGATAGCTTTTCTACATATCGCGTGCGGATGTATGGGATGCCGCTTATCTGCGTCTCAAAGCCACTTTTTTCAATAATTCCATCAATACTATAGCTAATTTCGTCGCGCTCGGATTTATCAAAAAAATCTTCCTGAATAAAATAATAGCTACATAACCAGGCGCTATCCTTACTCATAAAACTGCGGGCAAACAGGCTGTCGCGACGTAGTCTTCGCACGCTTTTGGTGAGATTTTTTTCAGTATCAAATTCTAAAAAAGGCTGGAGTTTATAGCCAAGTCCGCGCCGCTTCACCTGGCTCACCCGCGTCGCCAAGGCAGACGAATCTATCCCAGAAATATGGGAAAGCTCCTGAAAAGTAAGGTCAGCTTTTTGTAAAAAATCCTTATCAATAATAGAACCGTCAGGGTTGTGAATAGCGACCGCAATCAGATAGTCCTGCAGCTCGTCAAATTCCGCTGAGTAGTCAGCATAGTATTGATATTCCGGGTCGCTTTTTGGAAAAAAACTATCGAAACTAAACTCCAATCGTAGCTGGGAAAGGCCGATAATAAACAGTACTGTTCCTCCTAGTAGAAATGACAATAGCCATGTTCGGTTACGGAGGAGCCATTCTATAATGCGGTCTATCATGGATTAGGGAGTTTTATTTCAGCGCAAAAGAAAGCACCGCTTTCAAAACATGAAAGCGGTGCCTTGGTTTTTTATTTGATAAAAAGACCTACTGAACCATAAGATCGATTCGGCGATTTTTTGCTCGGCCTTCTTCTGTTGCATTGTCTGCTACCGGCTCGTCAGAACCTCTTCCGAGTGTTTCGATGCGACCACCATCTATACCTAACGTCTCCGATAGGAATATTTTTACAGCGTCAGCGCGGTTTTGTGAAAGCACAGCGTTTCCGTCATGATCACCAGTGTTGTCAGTGTGGCCTGTGATAAGAATATTACGATCAGGGTATGCTTCAAGAAGCTTTGCAAGGTTTGCAAGCTGCATTCCAGACTCTTCAGTAAGGGTTGCAGAACCAGTTTTAAAAGTAACTTTGTCGAAGGTAATATTAGCTTCTCCTTCTCCGGCTCCAAGAAACTTGAGCAGCTTATCACTAAAGCCACCAACTTCTGCTTCGATAGCTTCACCAGTAGGAAGAGTCAGCGCGGTCAAAGTTCCAATAGCAGCCTCAGCTCCTTCTTTCACAGTGTTTCCAGCATCTTTGGCTACATCTACAGCAGTAGCTGTACCTTCATTAACGGCATCCTTTGCTTTGTCAAGTGCAGTTACGCCAGTGTCACCACATCCGCGAAGAAAATAGAGAACAGCCAGGAGTGCGACGATACCAATGATCCAGGGAAGGAATTTGCCAATTCCTGATTTTCCAGCTGAAACGGCTTCTGATGCAACGTTTCCTGCTGCTCCGGCGGCGCCTTTTACAGCATCACCAGCGCCACCTAGCATATTGCCGATACCCATAAGGCTACCAAGGCCTGCAGGCAGGTTCGCATTTTTCAAAAATCCTTTTTGATCACCAAGAAGGCCCATCAAACCGCTAGCGTCAAGTCCTTTTTCCTTACGCTGCTTTCCTAAAAGACTCATGATCATAGGGAGTCCCATGCTAAGCAAAGAGCTGGATGAGCTTTTTGAAATCCCAGACGCGCTTCCTATAAGTTCTGCGATACCACCGACTTTATCACCGAAAAGGCCAGATAGCAAGCTTCCGCCCATATTCATAAGTCCGCTATTGCTATCACCGCCTAGCATTCCACCGATATTGGAGAGCATGCTACCGTCAAGGTTAAAGGAGTCAAGCATTCCCATGATGCCTTCGGCACCTTGCTTATCAGAGGCTTTGTTTACGATTCCACCTAGTAAGGCGGGAATCATACTAGAGACTGCGCTTTGGGTGTTTGACTCGCTCTCTCCGAGCATGCCACTCACTTGCTTTACAAGACCAGAATTGAAAAGGCCTCCAGCCATTTCGAGTAAATTAATAGACATAGTGTTTTTGATTGGTTGTTTAGAAATACAGCCCTGTGACGAACTCATTGGTAATCAGTCACTTATTTTATTCGTAATTTAATTATTTCCTAAAAATTAAACTAAAATGAGACACCTGCTGGAGGCGCGAATTTGAATTCATGGAAATAATTACGGACCGCGAGTACGGGTGGGCGCGTGCATCCGCGCGCAAGTGGTCTGACGACTTAAGTGGTCTGACCACTTAGAAGGTTTTACCTACAATCAGTCTGCCAAAACCAGCGTATTGGTGTACGATCCGTATTCACGCTCTAAGTTAGAGGCGAGAATCAGGATGCGATCTCCCTGGTATTCGTCGATCATGGCGAGTATCGCATCGGCGTTGCGGGTGTCCATATTGGAGGTAGGCTCGTCGAGCAGGATCAGCTTACTTTGGGTAAAAAGGGCGAGGCCGACTTTTACACGCTGGAGCATTCCTGAACTAAAAAGGCGAAGCTTCTTATCGCGATCGGCTTCGAGTCGAAGTTTTGAAATGACTTTGTCGGTATTGCTGAGTAGGCATTTTTTCATACGAAAATGCCATTTTACATGCTCCTCCAACGTCAGGTCATCATACAGTTCCAGTGAGGGCGCAGCCCAGCTGAGGTGCTCGTACAAACGATCGTAGCTCACTTTTTTGCCAGCATTGAGATACGCAATACTTCCTTCAGTAGGTAAAAGTTGTCCAGCAAAAATGCGCAGCAAGGTACTCTTCCCTGAGCCATTTGTGCCAATAAGCGCGAGGCGATCTCCTGCTTTCAATTCCATATCAACGCCTCTGAACAGCCAGCGGCTGTAGTAGCGTTTTCCAACTTGCGATATGGTGATTGAGAAAGACATTTTAGAGGCTGTTAGCTTTTGGCGATTGGCTTTTAGCTAGTGCCGCAGGCAAAGTTACTCATACATATGTACATATGGTTCAAAAAAGCCAAACGCTAACAGCCAAAAGCAAGTAGGGAAGATTAATACATTAAACTACAGCCTCTTAATTCACTATTATCGATCCTTCCGAGTACTTCGAAACTCCCGTCGGGATGTTGGCGACCGAGGTCATCCGTAGCGATGAAGGCACAGCTGTGCACATTTGCGAGGTCAATAATATTAATTCTTCCTGAACTTCCCTCAGCGACGGGAACATCCGGAAGGTGAAGATCACTAATAATCGCTCGCGCCCAGGGAGGCGCAAAAAATCGTCCGCTTTCTTTTGCATAAAACTGACTCAACAATTCAGTCATGCCATATTCTGAGCTTATCTGCGACACACCCAATCCTTGCTTAAGCTGTTGATGAAGCTCATCACGGGTTATTTCTTCTTTGCGACCTTTCATACCGCCCGTTTCCATCACGATGCTGTCAGGCGGAAGTGCTATTGGAAATTGCTCTACAAAATCGAGTAAGGCGTAGGCAACGCCAATCAGCAATATCGGCTCGCGTGCTCCGGCAGCTTCGGCAAGGCTTTGCTGTAAAGCTTCGAAATTATAGAGATAAAAGCCGCTTCCCGGCAGACCAAATTCATCAGTCCACATTTTTACCATCTGTACCAAAGAGCTGCTTCCACGCTCCAGGTAATGAGGAAGAAGCGCCAGGATTCGATATTGCTGTTTAGGATAAAAATGAAAAAAGCCCTCCAATGCGGCCTTTTGATAAATCGCCAGATCACGAACCTCGTGCCGTGATGGTATCTGCCCTGTGGTGCCGGAACTTTCAAAAATAGCTTCCGCTTCCCAGTCTCCATCCTTCATCGCGAAGTCTTTGAATCCGCGAATCGGAATAAAGGTCTGAGCGTCATTTCCGAGCAGTTCACAAAAGCGCTTTATGTGAGCATTTTCGCTGCGCTGGTACGCCCAAAGAGCGGCTGCCGCTTCGTCGAAGTCAGGAATATTGGTACTGAAATGCATGAGCCTGCAAATTAACTTTTTTACACTTATACAACCTACATGCACGCACCATAAAGGGTGTGACACGCTGGGAAGGTTCGCCGTTTTTGTACCTGATGTCTAACGAAATTTGAAGAAAATTTAAAAAAAGTCAGCAAAAGGTGTTGATCAAAAACGGAGCATCCCGTCTAACGTGTCAGTTCAATACCCATGGACTAACGAGCCCTCACAGCTCCCATTTTCACTTTGTCCCATTAACACCCATGATTTTTTTACTTATGAAATTCACCAAAACATTTTCATTCCCCACCCTCATTCTTTTCATGCTGCTATGCTTTAGCAGTTTCGAAAGTCAAGCTCAATTGTATACTGGAAACAGTATTCAGCTCGGCGGCTACACCGGAGCGATCAGCATAGGAAAGCCACTGCCTTTGTATGGCCGCAACACCAATTTGTTCATCGAACGCAACTCGGCAGGTACGGCGCTATTTGTAGGAAATGATGACCCAAGCAACACCACTACGGCCATCACTGCTTATGCTCCTCATAGCAAAAGCATCGAAGCATTCACCAACACGGGCTACGCCATTCATGCTCGCAACCTTGACCCGGCAGGCTATGCCGGTTATTTCCAGGGACAGACCTACGTTTCTGATTTGACGATTGGCAATGAAATCGCTAGCCCTTATGTCATCGCCGGTAACTTTAGCCGCAGTGCAACTGCCTTATCAGTGCGCGCGAATGACAGTTTTCCTCATGATGTCGCCAATTTTCAGGTAGGTACCAATCGCCTGTTTATTGTAGGCAAATCTGAATCAGGCGGATATAATCCTTTGACTCAGGCAGATGATGTCGCACTCTTTTTCAGCGATGGACTTAATAATGGCGGTTCAAATCTTGCTGGAGGATTCACCCTCGCTCCTTTCCGTCATGGTAATCCAGGAAGTGGATTTGGTTATGGCTTGCACATGAATGCCGATGGCCAAATTGGTATTGGCGTCAAAAATCCAACGCATAGCCTCGATGTCCACGGAAGTATTAGTGCCGACGGCGATGCCTTCCTTGCGGGCGATACGCATCTCGATGATCTTGTCTATGACATCAACGGGAGTGGTCTCAACTTCCAAGCGCGCGATATGCAAGCGCACACTTCTGCGCCCAAGCGCCTTCGTATGCGCTTGACGCCTGATGGCCGCCTGGGCCTTGGCGCAGCGAATCCGATATCGCCATTTGAAATTCGCTTCGATGGAAACAGCATGAATACGCGCTCGGCGATCAGCCTTGTCGCTGTCGATCCTTCCAATGAAGCATCGAAGATTTCGTTTCGCACGCCTGCTGGCGAAAAGATGGCGCTCGGCACCGATCCAGACGGGAATGGCGAATTTGTCTTTTACCTTCAAAATGGCCAGCTAAACAATCGTGCGATTACGGTTCGCGCTGCTGATAATGCCACTCGCATTCTGGGTGACGTCGCCATCGGTAGTCAGACTATTCCAGGTCGTGATCGGCTTTCGGTCGACGGAACCATCGCCTCCCAGGGAGTGCGTGTCACGATGAAAGGTTGGCATGACTATGTGTTCGAAGATGCATATGTACTGCCTCCGCTAAGCGAAGTAGAAAGCTATATCGAAGAAGAAGGCCATTTGCCTGATATTCCGTCAGAGGCGGAAGTGGTAGCCGAAGGGCTTGACCTCGGCGAAATGCAAGGCCTTTTGCTCAAAAAAATAGAAGAACTAACCCTCTACGTCATCCAACTCGAAAAAGAAGTAGACACCCTTCAATCTCAATCAAACAACGAAAATGAATAAGCTTATGAAACGTGTAATATCAATCCTTATCGCGATGATTTTGGCGGGGATGGTTTTGGGGCAGGAAGTGGATACGGTTTTCAAGAAGCAATTCGCTACAATTTCGAATGATGGTCGTATCATCGGCGGAAAATTTCTTGAGACAGATTCTATTCATGAAAAAGCTATTCTTTTCTCAAACCTAGATTTGCCTTTAATTGAAAAAACTGTTCATCAATCGTATTCCTGGACAAATCAACCAAGAGTTACGCTCAAGGAAATTCGTGATGCTTTTTATAAAAACCCTGACATTGATATTTGGGGATTATGTGATGAGCCGCAAGTGCCAGAATATGCTGAAGTAAGCGATACAACCTCTTATGGTATTATCTATCTGAGGCTAGAATGGATGCCACACAATGAGTATCTGCTTTTAAAAGCCTCATATCACTTTGGACGAAATTGTGATCATTGGGACTTTCCTATCACCTTATTTAGGAAGTATAAATGGTCTGGCGAAGCTGAAAAAGATTTTATTATCACAGGATACTATGATGGTAAGTTTCAATTATCCGAGAATGGCACCCAAGCGCTCATTTATGCAGGCCATGGGGGTATTTCTACTAGCTGGGCTTTCTGTGAGCCACATGGATATGCGCTAGTAGATTTCAAAGCTCAAGCAGCTCAGCCTATCAATAGGCTTGTAAATCAAAATCAACTAGCGGAAAACGCGCTTATCGGCAGGAATTTTTCAGATGTAGCAATGAAAGGAAACTCGATAGTCAAAACTTTCATACCCTACAACTCTCTTGAGACAGATGTCAAATATTTTAAGGTGATTGACATCGAAAGAGGAACAAGTTACATGTTTAAGGTTCCTAAGAAACAAGCAAACAACATCCAATATCACTCGGATGGAGTTTCTTACCTGAACCCAGCAGGAAAGCGAATAAAACACATCTATTCGAGTACATTTTTCTCGAAAACCCATTAAAACCCACACCCATGAAATATATATTCTCGATTGTAATGATCGCCTTATCGGCTTTCATTACTAACTCTGCACATGCTCAATTAAGGCTTTCAAGGTGCACAAATTGCCCCGATAACCAAACTTATGGTGTTCATACGGGCATGTCTGTTCCGCCTGACTCGTCTGCATTTTCATATGGAGATCCTATTACATTTCCAGTGGAACGAACTGCTGAAGATTTTGGGCAACGAACTTTTTCTACAAGATGTTGGCACACAGGTATTGATCTCAATACAGGAGGTGGGAATACTGACTTAGGGGATGCTATCTTTCCACTGGATACTGGCAGAGTGCTTTTTGTCAAAGGAGGTGGTGATTACAAGGTTGTCTGTCTGGAAAAATCAAACGGTGATGTTTACGCACTTGGTCATCTTTTTTATAATGGAGGACTGGGAACAAATGGAATGCGTTGTGGAAACTTCATTCTAAAGGCCTTGGAAAATAATACGAACAACTATGGCATCGTCTATTTTGATATAGCTGGAGTACCAATGAAAGCCTATGCGAATGTAGATAGTGCGACGATTATTGTGAAGAATAATTATGGAAATGACACAACATTATACACAACAACAGCTGTGAGCACAAACGTTCCCGTTGCCCCATTAGGAATGTCTGACGCACCCGGTGGGGCCCACATTCATTTTTATCATTTCAAAAGTCCTCCAAGTTCTTATGCAATCTTTGAAGACCAAGTTAGTGGTAGTGCTAGTGGTTTTGGAAGTACTAAATTTAGACAACTTCTAAACCCCGCCAAACTCCTCTCTACCCCAGAGCCCGACTACACCGTCGAAATCCCAGACTCGAAACTCAAAATCAAATCTTCTGGTGCAGATAAGTCTTCCATGGTTGCTAAGGTGGTGATACCTACTGATGAACGAGTAGGGGCTAAACGTTACACAACACTTGGGGCCGCAGAGGAAGTAAGGTTTCTTATTAAAAAACAATACAGTGATGACCCTTTTTCAGAAATTAAAGGTAGACGAACCTACTCTCACCTTTCACTAGGAGGAATCAAGGACTCAACAAGGTGGAATGCTAATCGTGTTTCATCATCAACGGGTCAACGATACCCTTCTGTAGGAAACCCATTTGGGGAGACAGAGGTCACGCTCGATATAGGTTATCCTCTGCTCAATACTTCAAAGGGAAGCTATACTAAAACTGGAATTGTCACCAATCAGTACAACGATGCTAATGGTACTGACCGAGGCGCCGACTACTACTACTTCTCCGACTTCTATCACCGCATCATCCGAGGCCACAACCCGCACGCCCAAACGGCTAGTCAGCCGGTGCCGTTGGCGAGACATCCTGAGGAGGCGGAGTACCCTGACGGGCGCTATGTCTTGCGCGCGGAGCTGGAAACGGTCGAGCGCGAGCTAGCCGCTTCGTCTCCGACGGACGCCGAATTTACTATTGACAATTTCAGGCCTTTTATTAAAAGCGTAACGATACGTCAGCAGAAGCAATCGGGGCTTTTTTTTCCTTCTAATGAGGCGACACTCTATGAAGGAAGCTGGGAATGGCGCGAAACACCAAGTCCAGGTTTATATTATCAGGGAAGTTCGCTTGACCCAATGGGCATGGTCAATTATGGTGAGACAACGCACCCTGAGACACGCGGTATTTTTATAGAAGTGCAAACCAGTGAGCCGATGCAGTCATTGCAAATTGATAGAGCCGTCCCGACAGCCTGGATAGGACCTTTTACCCAAATCCCAACCGAAATTCCTGCAAACCGCTTTACCCAACACTTTCCAGCAAGCACTACTGCCAACGACGATGGCTCTGACCGTTTTGTATTTTTCTTGAAAGACGGCGATATAGGCGAGGTGAATGATGGCTTTCACACCCTTAACTTCAGTGGAAAAGACCTTAGTGGAAATAACCTCCTGGGCATGGACCGTAGCCAGGGCGCCTATTCTATTCCTGATCCACTTAGCCAGATTCCGGTGCGGACTGGTGATAATTCCTTTAGCCTAACCCATGCTGAAACCGTGGATAAAATTCACGGCTTTATGCTACAATCATATTGCGGGCCTGGAAAGCGCGCTTCCTGTCTTGAAGTCGCCATCGCCACTCCATCGGTGGGCCTTCGTGTACCTATCAACACCAAGGTGATTTTCAACAGAACTGCCAGTGGAGGAAAGGCGCCATACAGCCAGCGCTGGAATCTGGGTGATGGAACGAAGTCGACTTCGCAAAGTCCGGTAAAACAGTACAGCAATCCAGGCCTCTATAAAGTATCGGTTCTACTGCAGGATGCTGAAGGGCTGTTTCGAACATCAGAACCCTTATTTATTAATGTCTATGATCCTGCCAATCTCAATCCTGTGGCTCAGTTTCAGTCGAGTACCACGACGATTAATCAGGGAGGTGATATCACCTTTACGGATCGCAGTTATGGCGGGACTCCTCCCTACTCGTATAGCTGGGCATTCAGTCAGGCGACACCTTCGCTGGTGTCCGCGGTGGGCCCACATACTGCCACCTTCAATCAAGTAGGGAAGCACGACGCTGAGCTGATCATCACGGATGCTCAGGGCAAAACGGATCGTCAAGTGGTGAGTATTGAGGTGAAGCCTGCCACACAAAGTCTGTCACTGGAAGTTCGCACCATTCCAGAACTTGATGAAGCGACCTTCCGCATTATGGATAGCCAAACCGGGGCGGAAGCATGGCTGCCAGGATACATGGTTGATTGGAATTTTGGAGATGGTGTTTTTGACAAAAGTACCTTTGCTACTTCCATTCGTCACGCATATGGCAAGGGTGGAATATATAGAGCGACCGCGCGTGTTAAACACTTTTTTGGAACAGAAATCATCACCCTCAATGCCGAAGTAAAACTCTGGCCTGTGCCGGAGCCTGAGATTATCGTCGATGCTACCTTGACTACACCAGGCCCTAATCAGGTGATGGCTGGAATATCGGCCAATTTCACTGCCGACATGAGTAAAGCTTTGCCTCCTCCAGGTTATTACCATGAATATGAGTGGGTTTTTGAAAATAAGCAAGGCAACAACCATGTCCTGCCTTATGATCGAAACAACCAGAAAGTTCAGTATACCTATTCCAAAATTGGTGAACGCAATCGCGTCTGGGTTCGCGTTCGGACGCGCAACGCTACAGGCACGCTCGTTGCCTGCGGAGGGATTTACGGTGTATCAAAATGTCAGTTCTATGCTTATGTAGATATTGAGACCAAGGCTTGTCAGGAACAAGCTCCTTTACCGCGCCAAACCTGGCTGGTAAACCCGCGTGCTTTTGAAGTTCACGGTGGCTACCTGGATATGGGAACCACAAACTCAAAGCGCTACGGCGTGGAGGCATCAGCTTCTTCAAAAGCTAGCAGAAAGAAAATCAGTGTCCCTGTAGGATTTTACTGGGAAGATGGCAGTGTCGATTTCAGAAGCTATAGTCATGCGAATAATATCTATTCCAGTGATTCTCGCTACAATAACCGCCTGAACTATGAGTATGAAATGGGCCTCGTCAAAATGCATTATACAGGCATGAGTATGAGGACAGGTCCGATTCAGGTACGAAAACCTACCAGTTTTAAACAGCTTGATTACTCCGAAGACTACCTTGTTGTAGGGCGATTTGACTTTGATTGGGATGAGTTTCAAAAAGCTGGAAATAGCGACTTTTTATACTATGCGATCATCACGATTAGAGAAAAGGGCTGCAAAGATGCCATGACAATCGTAAAGCAAGTCTGCCTGAGTTCGCCTACGCATATTGTATGGAACGATGTGTACAAAAAGGATGAAGACGTTACACTTCCCTTTGGGCTGGACGCCAATGGAAACGGCACTGCTGTCACTCAATTTCCTGACACACTGCATGTTACAGATTATATGATCGGTCGGTACCAAAATATGCAGATGTCGTATGCGCTGGGACATGATGTGCATTCCTCCGGTAAAGTAAAGCTGGATAGTAGTCTGAGTTTCCATTTCAAAGCAGATGAAGAGATTGTCCTCAACGATGAATTCGAAGTACTGCCAGGAGGAACGTTCACAGCCTACATAGAGCAGAATGGACCCATCTTTTATGGTTGCAATAACTATACAGGCTACGTGCGCCAAGGCGGCGTCGATCCGACAGCTAGCACGCCTTCTTCATTTTTTCGTGTTGTACCAAATCCGATGCGATCGGGCAATCCTTTGAAGCTTGCAATCGAAGTTGCCCAAAGTCAGCAAGTAGAACTTGAGGTATTTACCCTTGATGGCAAACTTCTTCTGCGTGAAACTTTTGAGGCAAGAAATGACCAGAAGCGTTACGGCTTTGATGGCTACGATTTTAAGGAAGGTTTATATATGGTGCGCCTTTATATGAAAGATGGAATCCAGACACAGCAGTTTTTGGTGCTGAATAACTAGCTTCTTTAGGCTGTTGGCTTCTAGCTATTGGCAATTAGCTTTAGAGGGATCGTATCCTTTTGCAGCAAAATGCTTCTGGCCAAAAGCCAACAGCCAATCGCAAATAGCTCAAAGCTTACTCCCGCACCCACACTTTCCACTGACCGGCATCTTTTTCCAAATACCCATAAAACAAGGTAGGAAAGCGCCTCTTTAGTTGGGGAACGATATCACCCTGATCAATAATCACATCGGGAAGGCCTTGCTGAAATTGCTTAAAGAGATAGGCATCCGGTGTTGCTGACGAACTTAGCTCAGGATTGAAATAGCTTATCCTGTGATATGTTGAGCGATAGTCAATAAAAGGTGTTGCGGGCTTTTTTTGCAAAAATGAATAAAGCTGTGGTTGTGCTGCAGCTACCCAAAGGGTTTCAGCACTTTTCGGCATTACCTCACGTAACTTTTCCGCATCAGGCAAAAACATATAATTGGCTCCAAGCTGCTCACTCAGATTATCGGGCAGCGCTGTCCATGATGATTGGTAGCGAGAGAACATGTCGAGATAAAGCGCCGCAGGAGGGACGAGTAATATGACCCACAAGAATGCTTTAAGAAAAAGCCCTTGACGTAATTCCCATGCCTTGCTTGCATAAAAGGCGATCGGGGGAGCAATTACTGCAAAGTCGTGAATCTGCAAACGGCTACCTGAAAACACCAAAATAATCGCTCCAAAAATTAGCCATACCAGCATCATGCCTTCCATACGACGAGCGACGATTACGAATGAAAACAGTTTTGCCCGAAAATGAAAAAGGCCATATGCGCCTAAGAGTATCAGCGCTCCCCAGTTCAGGAGAATATCGGCTAAAAGCACACCCCAATCAGGATCAAACGGACTTGGAGCATTGCTCAGAACGTACCGGAAATAACTAAAGAAACCAATGTCTACGAACGAGCCAATAGCATCATGCATATAGAGCCAGGCTACTACCATAAAAAGTCCCAGACTTAATCCGATACCTGCCGTAACCAATTCGTCTACACGCAATCCGCGCACGAGTATATATGCGACAAACGCAGCAAATACCAGCACAATTCCTGCATAATCAATCAAAATAAGTGATGCTAAAGCAAGACCTGCATAGAAAATCAAACTCCGTGAGGTATTATCATCCTGAACCAGCCGCAGGATAAGAAACAAGCTAAAAGCAAATGGGAAAAGACTCAGTAATGCAGGACTGAGGGTAAGCCCGTACCAGGGAAGCGACAGCAAAAGTACCGTAAAAACACCCGCAATATAACGTCGCTTGTCTTGCACACGGTATGCAATCATACCGCCTTGCAAATAGGCCGCAAAAGCATATACATATAAGGCGGAAATGATGCGCAGCACCGTGAGGCCACCCTCACTCCCGAAGAGATTGATCAGGTTGGAATATAACCACACGACTAGAGGAGGACCTTCATACCAGGCATCAGCATAGAGGGCGGGTTCGCCCACAATACGCTCCGCACAAGTCCATAGTAAGGACTCTTCTGCGAGGAAAAAATCCGGCAGAAGCATTGCAGGAAGACGCATGATTACTGCCAGCAATAGCAGGAAAACATGGCCCGGCAATGGTACATATGAAAAGAGGTTGCGCATCCGGTGACAATATTAGGGAAAAAGAGGGGCAACATTTGGCTTACACGCCTTCCTTTTCTTTAATAAAACAGAAAATAGATGCTTTTCTTTAATAACTTGTGACCTGAAACTTGAAACTAAACTGATATGTCCACTTCAATGAATGTCCCTTTGATTGCTGATCGTATTGCAGAAGGTCAAACTCCTGAATATTTATTTTGGGTGGGTTGTGCTGGAAGTTATGATAGCCGCTATCAGCGGGTGACGAGGGCTTTTGTCAAAATCATGAATGCGCTGGAAGTTGACTTTGCAGTTTTGGGACCAGAAGAAACATGTACAGGTGATCCGGCCAAGCGTTCAGGGAATGAGTTCTTATTTCAAATGCAGGCCATGCAGAATATCGAGGTGATGAATGCCTATGAGGTCAAAAAAATCATCACAGCTTGCCCTCATTGTTTCAATACAATCAAAAACGAATACCCTAGCCTTGGCGGAAATTACGACGTGATCCACCATTCTACTTTTTTGCAGGAATTAATCGATGCAGGAAAAGTAAGGCTTGAAAATGGAGGTGCATTTAAAGGTAAAAAGATCACCTTCCACGACTCATGTTACCTCGGTCGCGCCAACGGAATTTATGAAGCTCCACGCAAAGTATTGGAAGCGCTGGATGCAGACCTTTCCGAGATGAAGCGTTGTCGTACCAAAGGATTATGCTGTGGTGCTGGCGGCGCACAGATGTTTAAGGACGCCGAAAAAGGCGACAAGGAAGTCAACGTAGAGCGTACCGAAGAAGCCCTCGCTACAGGCGCATCGATCATTGCTGCGGCATGTCCATTCTGCATGACGATGATGAGCGACGGCGTGAAGCATTTTGAAAAAGAAGAAACCGTTGAGGTGAAAGATATTGCGGAGCTTGTAGCGGAATCCCTTAAAAGCACATGATATCCGAGTTCAGAGTAGAAATATCAGAAGTTCACAATACTTCAAATTTCTCTACGCTGAATTCTGCACTCATGTACTCCTGAAAAAGCATGTTAAATGCGCCACGCCTTTCTTATTATATCACTAATAGGCGCCTATGCGCTTCAGGCCCAAGGCCTAAAGGCTGGCCCGATGCTCGGCTTACTCACCGATTCTTCCGCAAGTGTGTGGGCATGGAGTAATCCTGGATCGCAAGCCCAACTTGTACTCGACGAAAAGACCGTTGAAGCGAAAGCCGACAAAGAAGGCTTCTTACGCTTTGATCTTCATGCGCTTTTGCCTGATCATACCTATTCGTACCAAATTCGCCAGCAGGGCGTCGCCCTCACAGATCTTCACACCTTTCGCACATTTCCACGCAAACAGGTCTTCGAATTTGATATGGCGCTGGGAAGCTGCGCTTATATCATGGACAGCACCGTCGCAGATTTTGAACCTGCTGGCGTGCCCTTTGGAGCGCATTATGAAATTTTTGATACCATCGCCAACCGCAAGCCAGACGTGATGTTCTGGTTAGGTGATAACGTGTATCTGCGCGATGGAGAATGGAACAGTCGTGAGCGAACGCTTTATCGCTACCAGCATGCCCGGCAGCATCCCAGCTATGCGCATCTGCTCGCTACAGGAAGCCATCTGGCGATTTGGGACGACCACGATTACGGGCCCAATGATAGCGACCTGCTTTGGGAAGGAAAGGACATGACGCGTGACGTTTTTCTCAAACAATGGCTCAATCCCAGACCTGCGTCTGACAGCGGCATTCAGACTCATTGGAAGATCAGTGATGTAGAGATTTTTCTGCTGGATGATCGCAGCTTCCGTCCTCGCTACGGCGATGGAAGCATGTTTGGACCCGAACAACAATCCTGGCTTTTACAAAAACTCAAAAACAGCACTGCCACTTTCAAAATTGTGGCAACGGGCAGCCAACTTCTCTCCACCCAAAAGCTGGGCGAAGCCTACTGGGAGCGGCGGGAAATGGCGTTGAAGACCTTTTTAGATAGCCTATCCAGTTTGAAAATTCCAGGAATTCTATTTGTGTCCGGCGATGTCCATGTGACAGAAATCTCGCGCCATGACCTGGAAGGACTTTATCCTTTGTACGACTTTACATTTTCGCCCTTAACCTCACTTCCCAATCCTGTTCCCGTCAAAAATTACCGCAGAGTACGTAAGTCCTATCGCCGCAAGCGTAACTTCGGCTGGATGGCATTTCGTGGCACAGGCGACGAACGGCGGATGGTCGTAGGTGCCTATAATCGTAAAGGCAAAACGCTTTGGGAACATGTGATTTATGCAAAGGCGCTGGGCTGGTGAAGCGAGTAGGGTTTACCTCCGAGGAATATCGAACTTCACAACCGCCACACATTTGACAGCTTTATTATTCTTTTTACCAGGAGTAAACTTGAGTTTGGAAATGTGCTGCTTGATGGAGTTAACGACACTTTCATTTGTAGCTCCAATGACGGGTTTGTCTGCTATGTAATTTCCTTTTTCGTCAATGTACACCCAAAAAGAAACCTCTCGTGATTTGTTTTTCAGTAATGCTAACCGAGAGTACTTGATTTGTTTTGCTACCTCGTTGAAATTTGTAGCTACAGGTTTTACACTAAGTGTGAAATTAGCAGTATAGTCTGCTACATTGAATTTTTTGCTAATAATTTCTCTCCGTGAAGGCGTTAACTCGACTTTTTCCGCAGCGCTTTCTTCCTTCGGTGTCAAAACCTGGGTACTGGGAGTTGTTCTCGAAGGAGTGGGCTTTTCATTGCTTTCATCAGGAACAGCATTGGTCACATTGGCCTTTTTGGGAGGCTCTTTTGCTTTTTTCGGCATCGCCACCCAGACCAATAATGCAAGAACTGGTATAGCCAGAAAAGGGCCAAAGCGTTGTAGTGGGCTTTTTTCTTTAGGCGAATTATTTTGAACAATAGCTGGCGCAGCCTTTTGGATGGGCTTTGGCGCAGGGTTTGGTTTTTGAGTGCTTGATTTTACCGCTTGCGGCTTCGCTGGTTTAGGCTTTTGCGGTGGTTTCGTTCTGATAGTCTGGGCTTCAGTTTTAGGATAAAAAATAAACTGGCCGCCTTTATGTCCAACATTAAATAGCGGTTGTCCGATAGGCGTTTGGAACGAATTATAGCTCACATTCTCGGTAAGGCGATTGATGAGTCCCATCGTGGAGAGACCGGAGTCGCTGTAGCTATTCAGCAGATGAATGAGTTCTTCTGCGAAAGGGCTGTGCTTGCCAGCCACGCCGTCAGGCACGACTTCGTTTCGGCCGGAGGCGATGAGCCAGCGCGACGGATCGCGCTCAAGGCGCTCTTTGCGCGCATCGCGTTCGCGCACCAGCACCGCGCCAGAGTAACACGAGTCTACGATCATCAGGACATGACGCGCCGCCGCCGCCTTCACAACTTTTTGCAAAAACGAATACGAAATATAATCATCGATCACGTCATACGTCGCCTCTACAGGCACCCAATAACCCTCTTCAAGCGTGGTATCATAATGCCCATGCCCCGAAAAGTAAATCAGCACACTATCCTCCGGTTTCACCTTCCCTGCCAACTCCCGCAAACGCTGCATAATCGATGTACGCGTAGCTGCTTTGTCATACATCTCCATCACATATGCAGGGTCAAACCCATAACGCGAAACCAAAACATCGCGAAAGGTTTGAGCATCACGCACCGCATTGGAGAGTTTTGCAACGCCATCATAGTGATTGATTCCCACTACAAATAGGTGGTTGATGCCACGCTTGAGCGTGCTGCTGGCTTTTGGAATGTTAAAGCGTAGCGACTTGTGAGTATCCTGAGGCATGGAGTGAGTTTGTCGATTTATTTCGCGTTCTAATCTCGTATGCCTGATGTAGTATTTCGTATCTCCGGTGTGCTTTTTAATACAATACGAAATCAGGCTTACGATAATAAAATGATCGGTTAAGCACTCAGAGTACATGCAATATAATGCTTAAGTAGTTTTTTTCGCATAAAGGTGTTGATCAAATGCGCTATCACGCGTCTAACGAAGTATGCAACTGCTCAAAGATTTTCTCCATCTCTTCGTCGATGAAGGCTGCCGTACCTGCGGCCAATCCCTCAGCGCCCAGGAGCAACTTGTATGCTTCAATTGCCTCGGCCAGATCCAGCAAACTGATTTTCATCTGCGCCCCACCGAAAACGAACTCTACTACCGACTCGCCGGACGGGTTGAACTGTGGGGAGCTACTGGTCTTTTTTATTTTGACAAAAAGGGCATCCTTCAACAACTCGTCAACGCCTTCAAGTATAAGGACTCGCCTGATATGGCTGTGCAGATGGGAAGAATCCTGGGTTCGGCTTTACACAAAAGCGAATTTATCGCCGGGCTTGAGGCAATCGTGCCTGTACCGCTCCACCCCGCCAAGGCGCGCAAGCGCGGCTACAATCAGGCCGAGTGCATCGCCCAAGGCATAAGCGAAATCATCGATATTCCAGTCGATTGCGATTGCCTCAAACGCCGCCGCAACACGCGCACTCAAACGCGTAAGTCGCGTGAAGCGCGCTGGAAAAATGTCTCGGGAGCCTTCAGCGTAAGTGACAGGCCGCCAGCCAATATTCTCCTCGTCGACGACGTCGTTACTACAGGCGCCACACTCGAAGCTTGTATCGAGGCGCTTTCTCAAATTTCAGCCTCGCCGACTTCAGTTCGAATTGCCTGCATAGGCGTGGCACGGCATTGATGATCCCCTTTGATGCTTGATCCTCGCTGCTCGATACTCACGTGTCTGCCACAACTTAGTGCCGCAAGCGCTTTTATACTAAACTCAAAACAGTTCTGAAAAATCCGTAATTTTGCACACATGAGCAATTTGAAAGACACCATCAATAACGATATAAAAACGGCCATGAAGGCTAAAGATCAGGCTTCGCTACGCGCCCTTCGTGCGGTAAAGTCTGCGATCATATTAGCAGAGACGGCAGAAGGCCGCGAAAGTGGTGCACCTCTCACCGAAGCAGAAGGCATGGCGCTTATCAACAAGCAAGCCAAGCAGCGCCGTGACTCCATCGAGCAGTTTCGTTCCAATGACCGTGCGGACCTCGCTGTAGGTGAAGAAGAAGAACTCGCTGTGATCGAGCGCTACCTTCCGGCCCAGCTCAGCGAAGATGATATCAAAGCAAAAATCACCGAGATCATCGCCCAAACAGGCGCCAGTTCGATGAAGGACATGGGCCGCGTTATGGGTATGGCCAGCAAGGCAATGGCCGGACAAGCAGACGGCAAAGTGATCGCTGATCTTGTGAAGAAGACCTTGATGGGATAAGGGTTTCGTAAAAACCTGATGTCGTATTTCCTTTCTTGAAAACCATTCGAGAGTAGCAAATATCAAGGATCAAGCAGCGAGTGTGCAATCTGTATCAATATGAGCATTTTCCCCTTTAATACTTGATCCTTGCTTCTCGATACTCACGTGTTTTGTCCCAAACCGTCAGCTTCAGGAATTTTTATGCGCATTTTAAGTTTTGGTTGCTAGCCTCTGTCAGCGCTTTAAGCATGATGGTGAGGCGCTGACAGAGGCGGGTGCAACCATCTTCAATAATGTTCATCAAATAAATCCGCCCCCATTTTGATTTTTCCTAAAAAACGCTTCCTTTGTGTATATGGAGCGCGACAGCATGGTCACGGAAGGCATCCGCGTCAGCGTAAGGAGCAAGTTCGTGCCGGAGGAATCTTCGGCACGTCACATGCACTTTGTTTTTGCCTACGAGATCGAGATCGTAAATGAGTCGCAATACAAGGTCCAGCTTATGAAGCGTACCTGGTCCATCGTCGACGGCCTTGGCCAAAAGCGTGAAGTACATGGCGACGGCGTCATAGGCCACCAGCCAATACTCGCTCCGGGAGATGAATTTCGTTATGTAAGTGGTTGCCACTTCCACACGACCGTCGGACGTATGTCTGGTTTATATCATTTTATCAAACTCCCCGAAAAGACACCTTTTGATGTTAAAATTCCGGCATTCAGCATGATTCTGCCTGCTTTGGATAATTAATGTGCCTGAATATCAGATTTCGTCCCAAAAGTGGCCGAAAATACGATGTCAGATTTTTTCAGGAAAGCCATACTTTTTAAAGTTTGGGCTTCCTGCCTTAGTCATAAAACCCTAAGTTTGGAGATCAATACTTAGAATTATGAAGCCCGCGATTAAGTCTGAATACGGCAAGCTCAAAAAAGTGCTTGTACACACTCCTGGTGCCGAGCACCGCCAGCTCATCCCTTGGGATGGCGATCATCCTCTTATGGGCAATGATCCAAGAGCTTTTCTTCAACTCCAAAAAAACCACGGCGACCTCAAGCAGTTTTTAGAAGAAGAAGCAGGAAAAGAAAATGTGTACGAGTTGAGTGATCTACTGGTCGATATTTTTGATCAGGCCGATGAACGCAAGCGCTATACCATTCTAAGAGAGATCTTGGAAAACCTGGCCGACAATTATGTCGACCACCTTCAGGCACGAGGCCGTCCGCTCGCAACCTATGATTCAAGCAAGCTTGTCAAAGATTTGATCCACGGATATCCGCGTAAGCTGACGCTCAATAATGGCCTATTGCCTAATCTGATTATTCCGCCAAAGCGCGAGCTGATGTGGATGCGCGATTCTGCTGCGACGACGCCCGCCGGCGTCGTCATCAATGCCATGGCTTCCAATCGCCGCATGCATGAGCCAGCGCTCGTGCGCACCGCTTTTCAGCATCATCCGATGTTCGACGAGGACAGTATCTTCCTCGACCTGGTAGACGTCAATCGCAAGATGCGTGATGACATCACGCGAAGTGGCCTGAACGACCGCTATCTTCTTGAAGGAGGAAATATCCTTGTCTTGAGTGAAGATACCCTTGCTATTGGAGTTGGGAAGGATCACTTTTTGTACAATAATCGCACGAATAGGAAGGCTTTTTATTTATTGGTACAAAAACTCCTCGAAGCTGATAAATCAAAAAAAATCAAGCGTGTGTATATGGTGAATGTGCCTGACTTACGCAGCTTTATCCACCTCGACACCGTTTTCAATCAATTTGCACCGCAATCGGCAATCGCGATGCCATACGTGTTCGGCTACCCGAAGCCTGCGCTCAATATGAGCCCCAAGGATGTGCTCCAGAAGTTCGTCCGCTGGCTGCGCCAGGACATGGGCAAGCTTCAGACAGACCTTAGTCGCATTCCTTCGGAGGAGCACTTCGAATACGCTGGCAAATGTGAAGTGTATGATCGGGATTATATCGAGCAAAAAGGGGAAGTCGTGCCGCTTCCTCAAGCCGCGAAATACTTCTTTGATCAGCTTATCGAGGACGGCCTACTTGACTTGAACAAGGTTGTGTGGATAGGAGGATCGCCGGATAATTTTGTAAACGAATTTGATCACCTCAAAGTAGCCTTGTTTGAACAGGCTAACATGGCTGGTAACATTTTCACTACAGGACCTAATCGCGCCGTTGCCTATCATCGTAATCCAACGACTTTGGAAGCATTGCGAAATAAAATGGCTGAAGCTGATTCTGAAAACAGCTTTTTGTCAGAAATGACTTCAAATGAATTGCGCACCGACAATGGCGGGCCTCACTGCCTGACGATGCCGCTTGAGCGCGAGGAGTAATTCTGTGTGTTGAGGCATTCGATCATGAGTCATTTTACATGTGTACGAATTAGTGATAAACCAATATCGATTTGGCAATCGAAAACTGTTTATCCCTTTTTCCAAGCCAACACTAGCTTACCCGTAATCATGGCATCAAACTGATCGCCTGCGGCGTAGGTTGTCTCAACGATATTGCCCGTTTGCTGGAGCCAGCTGCGCACGGGCTGAAAACGTCGATGGCGCATGAAGTCGTCTGGAAGCCAGGCTACACAGCGACCGCCTGGACGAAGCACCTGATATGCCACCTGAAACTGGCGTAGAAGCCCTAACGGGTCTTCATCGACATTCATTTCTGATGGCGACATACACATATCGCCAAAACCGCAAAAATCACCTGTATCCGGCTCCAGCAATTCAGGAAAAGCGTAGCGCCATTCAAAGGCCTCACGATTGCGATCCTGAAGTGCTTTGCGCGTAACTTCTATGGCTTCATCCAGTGTGGCTAGCTCAGTATGTGATCCGAACAAATTGCTTTGCTGCTGTTGTCGCAAGGCCAGCATGCGCTGTAAGCGGCGATATATGGGTCCATCCGGGCGAAGCGGAATGCGAAAATGTCGAGGCAAATCTGCCAATACGGAGCGAGCTTCATCTTTGCTGGACTCCTCCAGGCTAGCATGAAAACGCTTTAGCGATGTCCGCCACATACCGAGGCGAGCGGCCTGCTTTGGAAGCAAACCCTTGAGCGGAAGATTGACATCCAGCTTGCAAGAAAAAGCGTCGCCTACGCGAATACAATGATGAAAGGCGGGAAGGCTATTGGCACCATCAGACTGACTGAAATGCAGGCAGCGTATCGCCTCCAAAGTCATATGAAATAGACAACGATCAGCCGCTGCGACTGAAGGACATACGGCGAACCAGTTATTTGCGCTTTTTTTGAGCAAAAGGGCTGCGGACTCCCATTGGGATTGCAGCATGGGCATCGTGCGGCGGTAGCCGCCAGGGCCGGCATCGACACGATAATGCTCCTCGGGAAGGTGCCCATGAAGCACATTTCGCGCGTGCGCAACGAATAGCGACCCATCCTCTGCGCCTCCATGAACACACACTTGCTGGGGCCCGTCATCTTGCGTTGAAAACGGAGCAGCTTTGGGCAAGGGCGACTCTGCTTGACGGCCGTAGGCTTCGATGTCGCTGACATCCAGGCGCGCAAGCGCTCTGAGCGCTGTTCCGACAGGAAGATCAAGGCCTTTTAGATTACTAAACCAGCGAGGAATTGGAAGTTTAGGAAGAAGAGGGAAAGTCTGTAAAAACGACTCATTACGTTCTTCAGGATCAATTTCGAGTGTTTGAAAAAGTGTACTCACATCATCAAAACACTGAATGTGCGTGGCATCTAAAAATGCAAAACTCGCATCTCTATTATGGGTTTCGATAAGCCAAATTTCCAATCTGCGGAGCCACAGCAAACGCACCATCCAGGATTGGACAATGCCTAGTGCTTCGGGCTTGGGATATTGTTTACGTAACAGGGCCAACCAGCTACCTTTGGGTACGCGTTTGGGCGCGAGCCCGTAACGATTTACACCAAAGGTAGCCTCCACCGCCTCCCAGGAGGCAGCAATTCCCGAATGTGCGATGATGGGTGGCCGAACTGTCACCTGTGCAAATACGGTATATTTTTAGTTTTTTGCTAAATTTTATATACGCCAAATAAAAAATCTGCGGCTCCACGCTTTTTTATAAAGGCATCTTCAGCATCAAAAAGGACTTTTTGCCAGTGGGTCACTTCGGCTGCTTCGCTCTGAAAATGATGTCCAATATCTTTCAATAATAAGTGCAGCAAATCTCCTCCCAGCCAACGCTCTTCCTGCATATTAAATTCATTCTTCAAGAGGGCGGGAATTTCTGACGAGCGTACCGCTTCGGAAGGATCGGAAGCGATCATGCGCCATAAGCCGGGCGGCCATGCGCGTTTCTTCACATCTCCATCGGGCCAGCGCTTACGAAGGCTTTCCGGCATCGCGGCGAGCAAGCGATTGATTTCCTGAATCTGTGCAGCGGTGAACTGCAGGCGATCCGGCCCCACATATTCATTAATAACCAATAGGCCACCGGGCTTCAAGGCAGATTTCACACGTGCGATAATGCCTTCCAGATTATCGAAATGATGCAAGCTGGAATGAAAAAGCACGATGTCGTAGCTATTCGCTTCCAACTCGTAATTGTGGACATCAGCGGCAAAGGCATGCACAATATCGCCCAAGCCTTCTTCCTGGCTGGTCGCATTGGCCTGACTCACGAGGTTCTCCGATATATCGAATGCATCGATGCGCGCAAACGCGCCTGTGGCGGCGAAGCGGCGTTCGGGAGTCGCCGTGCCACAGCCTGGAGAAAGCATGCGCAGGCCGGTTTTTCCTTCAAAATATTGATCGACGACATACTGGCTATAATGCAATTCGGGGTCGCCCGTCGCTTTTTCATTCCAGCGTCGCCTGACAGCCGGAACGGTCCACCAGTGAGCGCCGTGTTCCATGTGTTCCCAGGTTTGCTGAATGCGATCACGCGCTTGCAGGCGCAAGCGTGCCCGCAGAAAGGCCCAGCCTCGTCGTTGGGCCATGCGTCGCAAGTCGTTGATATCTCCAGGGTTCAGCCAGTTCATTATGTTGCTTGTAATGCTCGCCAGTTTTTCCATACAATTTCAGCATCCATCAACCATGAATAATGCTGTTGGTAAAAGCGATTTAACGGCTCTTCCGGAAGGGCTGTTTTACTTAACAAAGAAGCAGAAAGCAAGCCTTTTTCCCCTGTAGAAACCAGCCTTTTTTTACCCAAAACAACCTGCCATAAACCAGCAAACGCCGCCATCGGCTTTTGCATAAACCATGCTATCACAGGAAATCCAAGCATAAGGAGCACACTGGCAAAAAGCTCAAAATTTCGCTTCTGCTGATTGTGTTGATTACGGGGCGTGACTGGCTCTGTATTGGAGGTAATAATCTCTTGAGGACCAATAAGCGCCTGCATGTCAGGAGGCGCTATTTTCATTCTAATCCCCTGACCACCAAGCTTTTCCATCCAATCAAATATCTGATCAGTGGGCATATCCTGAGCAAATATCACTTCTTGTATCTGGTAGGTTTTCAAGACGGAAGGCAGTGTCTTATTTGATCCTAAAACATCTCCCTCATCAGCCACCACCCCAACGATATCGCGCTGGTAATTGAAGCTCTGCTGGATCATTTTTTTCAAACTTGCACCCGCATCTTTCATCGCAAGAATAACGGAACGCTGACGACGAGGCTCTGTAAAGAAGAAGCTTCCTTTTTCACGCCAATTAATCAAACCCCTCAAACCGAAACCCAGCAAAGCACTAAATACCGCAGAGAGCCCTACAATGGCTCGGCTGAAGTTGAGCACAAAGGGAAAAATATAGGTGATCGTAGCAATGCTGAAGAAGGCGATAATCGGAGCAAGAATAAGCGGCTTGATGCGAAATGGCTTGCGATAGGCTCCCGTGAGCCAAAAGCACAGCACAAACACAACGGCGTAGGCGGGCATATATCCGTAACTGAACAGATCGGGATAGGTGGCGCCGCCCTCGATGAACTTCACGTAATGCTCCCAGTATTCTTTGATGCCGAACATCAGGCCGTAGATCAGGCCGCCTTCCAGCACCGGAAGGGCGAGGCGCGAAACGATACGACGAACGATCGCAAGTGCTGCGCGGGCATAGACCGCAAAGAGAATCAACAAAGCAAACATGCTCGTTCCTCCCTGGAAATGCTTTTTGGCGAAGATGATCATCGCCTGATAGAATACGCGAACGTAATTGAGGCTGCCTTTTTTGGTGGATTCGCCTTTATAATGAATAATCCGTGCATCGGGCAGGTAGTAGTTTTTCATACCACCTAGCTGAATGCGATAGGAAAGGTCGATGTCCTCGCCATACATAAAGAAGGTTTCGTCCAGGCCGCCGATTTCGTCGAGCAAACTTTTGCGCATCCACATGTAGGCGCCGGACAGCACATCGATTTCGTGGGTCTCGTGTTCGTCAAGATAGCTGAGGTGATACTTGCCGAAGGTTTTGCTTTTGGGAAAAATGCGGGCGAGGCCGAATATCTTATAAAATGCGACGCAGGGCGTAGGCAAGCCACGCTTGGACTCAGGCAGAAACTTGCCATCGCCGTCGATCATTCTTATGCCGATGCCACCCGCATCGGGGTGCTGTTCTGCAAATGCGAAACAGGTGTCAAACGTGTCTTCTGCGACGACAGTGTCGGGGTTGAGTAGCAGTACGTATTTCCCTTTGGCTATTGCAATGCCTTGATTGTTTGCTTTGGAAAAGCCAGGATTATCGTGGTTTTCGATGAGCGTGACCTGCTCGCTAAAAAGCGATTTGACCATCGCCTGACTTCCGTCTTTGGAGTCATTGTCCACGACAATGATCTCTACGGACAGCTTCGTGGAAGCGCGCAGAACGGAACGCAGGCATTGCTCTAAAAAGTGCCTGACATTATAATTGACGATAATGACGCTGAGGTCCATATTTTCAGGTCGCAATATACACTGAATACTCGCTACTTGATCCTTGATATTTGCGACTCTCGAATGGATGAAAAATACACGAGAGCAGCAAGTATCGAGCAGCAAGGATCAAGTCTGAATGGATAAAACCATACGATATCAGATTTCTACAGAAAAACCACACGCGCATCCTACAAACCACCCATCACACGAACCTTGTGCTTTTTGCCGATTTTATACCTTCTCTTTTTGGGCAATAGCTTAATAAGCGCGCCGCTCACAAGCATGCCAATACCGATTCCCAAACTCGTACGATTTACCCTTGAGCCAGCGAGTGCCGCATCAATGGGCAAGAGTACCGTATTCATCACTCCACCCCCAATCAGCCCACCACTCATCATTCCTTCAAAAAAGTCCCAGCCCTTGGTGCGTCTATTAGGCCTAATATAAACCGTCCTTAAAAAGCGAAAAAGCACCTCTTCTCTCATCACACGCTGAGAGACATCATGAAGGTTAGCCACGGTCACTCCATGAACGATCACAAAGGAAGTATCAGTTACTTCTGACAGCATACCTGAATACACAGCTTTCCCATCATTCATTTGGAACCGAATCAAATCTCCAGGAACAAAGACTGCTCGTTTAAACTTACGAATATGCTCTATTGCCAATACGCGATGCTTGGTACTATCCTGACAAAACAGGCTATTCATGTTCAAAATGACCCAACATAAACTAAAGAGCAATAGGCGTATAAATTTGGTGTTCATATGATAGAATATCTTGCGATTAGGTATTGCTTTTGAGATGTATTTTGTTGCTATATTTGCCGTCCCTGCGGATGTGGCGGAATTGGTAGACGCGCTAGATTCAGAATCTAGTGGGAAATATTCCCGTGAAGGTTCGAGTCCTTTCTTCCGCACTTAGGAACGTCTTAAAAATAACTTGTCCTTTCCGCTGTATTTTTCCGATGATGCTGCGTCAAAAAAGTATCGGATAGCGCGCTATCCTCACCGTTTTTTCCTTGCCTAATCGAAAAACTATACGCGACAAGATTAACAACTTATTATTTCGCCGTTCCTTAATATGCAAAAACGCATCGTTTTACAGACGATGCGTTTTTTATTTTTGTCCCTTTTTGTGGAAAAGTCATGGTTGGTTAGCAACCGATACAAAACCAACCGTGATAATCATTAGTGTAACCAGTCTTAAAGCTAATGGATTGGAAAATAACTGACCGACCTTTAACCTGAGGATTGAGGATCAAGCAGCGAGGAATATTAAATTAGCATGTGAGCAATCGCTAAGCCTAGCCAATTACCTACAGCAAAGCCCATCACGCCTGTAGTCATACCAGAGGTTATGATGGCGCGATTCCCCAGTTTTCGTGCGACCAATGGAACAAACAGCGGACTACAAATCGCCGCAACAGATGTAATCACAAAGGTATCAGTATCTACATTTAACAATTTGGAAAAAAGAAGATGTATCAAAAAGGCTGAGCCAGCCGCAACAAACATAAATGCAATAACTGGCAACATGCCCACAGCCAAGGTCTGGATATCGATAGAAAGTCCTATCCCAACACAAAAAACCAGCAGCGCGTATTCGCCAGCTTTAAATGAATAGGGCATTTCCCTCACAACTGAAATACGCGAAAAAGCCAAACCTCCCAACGTAATAAGTGAGACTAGCAGAGCAACGTCCTCGCCCCCAGCAATAAGCAACGTAACACCATAAGCCAAGCCAAAGCATAAAAGTGCCGTCACTAATGACATCGCATATCCTTTCACTTTCTGCACAAAATCTTCATCTTCCAGCGCATCTTTTTCTACATCAAAATCAACCCTGTCTTCTTTAAGCTTTGGGAGAAAGCGGCGCAAAAGGCTTGGCCCTATTGTCATCATAAAAAAGAAATAAGGCAGGAAAAACATCGCATCGGCAAGATTGGCTTGCGTGATAAGATTCTCGGGAACCTGCATCGCCAGCGCTATCGCATTCAGGTTCGGCGTACCGCCAGTGTACACACCGACGGCCATGCCTGCCAGCGCATCGCCATATGCTACAATTCCCAATTTCTCCGCCAAAACAAAGGCGACACTCGCGCCGATACAAGCCGCAATTACAGCACCCAGAAATGCTTTGATTGCTGCCGGAGCAAGATGCAGCCAGGCCTTGATATCTGCTGCAAAAAGCACCAATGGCACGGCCAATAATGCGGCAAGACCATACACGGTCCCGAGTGCTTCGCCTTCAGGGCGAAGGCCCAACGTTGCCAAGGCAATACCCAAGGCATAACAGAGAGTCACGGCACCGATTTTGCGGACGAGGGATGAGCGCTTCTCCGCCCAAAGGGCGAATGCCGGAAAGAGCAAGCAGATAAGGATGGCGATAATAGTCATCATAGCGACGTCGCAAAATAAGATAATTGTTACTTTCGCAGCCAGCTAGCGCTTCACATATGACTACAGCATTATATATCAGTTTCTTTGCCGCTTATCTCATACTCTTTTATGCGATCATCAGTCGCCTGAATACGGGACTGGACAGAGCGCGCAGCATCAATGTGCGCGGCATCATGACTGTTGCTGCTGTGTTGCTTCTGGGATGGCCTCCACTTCTCACGCGCCTTTCGGCGACGCATGTCTTTGCGGACTGGCATTATGACATTCCTATTCTCGCATGGGCGATGTTCGCCCCTATTCTATTGGGACTTGCGATACTTATTCCCAGCTTCTTCCGAAATGCCGGAGGACAACTATCAAAGCGTGAGTACGTCTGGCCACTGGTTGCTCATTTCGCTATAGCAGTCGCTCTTTGGCATTTGGGCCGCCTAGAAAATGAGGCAGATCAAAAAAGTTTGTGGCCTATAATTGCGGGAACGCATACTTTTTTGGGAATTACAGCTATTTGTTTATTTGCTATTAAAAATATTTCGAAAAATGTTTTATTCTTTCTTTTTCACATTATCGGATTTGTTATAGGCATTTGGGAAATATTTCTCATCATATCGACTATTCCTAGGCATATCAGCTCAAACAGCGGCTTAATGCCCATTGACCAAGAGTTAGCCTACCTGCCGCTCATATTCACTCCAGCAATCTTGATCCCACTAGTATTTACGCTACATGTTTGGGGACTCGGACATATTATTCGTTCGAATAATTCGAAAAATGAATAATTATATTCCATTAAATAAAAGGTGGTATAGTATTTGCCCTTTGCTAAGACCAGCAAAAAATGTATAAATTAATGCTGAATTCCCACCTAAACGAATGAGAAAAGCTGTATTTCAAAAGCTGAAAGCTCGTCTCCAAAAAGGAGAACTTTTAGTGTTCCGCCAATTGCTCAACAAACATGGAGCCGCCACAATGGCTAAGCTCATGGATCATACAGGCTGTAGTCAATCTACAGCTGAGCAAGTGTGGCTGGACGCTGTGCTGCTTTTTCGAAATCGAATTGTCGGGGGAAAAGTACAAGAGTTGCATGACCTTGGAACTTACCTCTATCAAGTCTGTATGGATGTCTATCGCCAGGATCATATTGGCAAAAGCACCTCAGACCCGATCGCGCTCAAGAACTTCTATTATGATCAAGCCAGACGGCGATTTGATCGTGATATACAGGAAGAGATTGTTCGCACGCCGGCTACGTACTATTCTGAGGTCGTAGACGCTACACGTCTGTCCATGTACCAACTGGACGATGAGGGTAAGCAAATTTTGCAGCTCTTTTACTTCTACAAGCAGGACTTTCGGCAAATTGCTGAAGCCATGGGAATGACCGAAGACGAAGTTCGTCGACGCAAAACCCAGTATTATGGCGAGCTGATGTCCGCTGTGGCAGCACGTATGGCGTACAGCCTTCAAGAAGATTAACTGATGGATAGGAACGAATGGCTAGAAGCATATTTTGACAACAGCATTGTTGAGGTCCAGCGCAAAGAGCTGGAAGCTCAGGCAGAGGAAAATCCTGACCTGGCTTTCATGATGCGCACACACCGCAATGCTCTTGTAGGCATGGAGGCACTCGGCGAAGAAAAGCTTCGTATCGAGCTCAGCCGCATGGTTACAGATTGGCAAGATCTCAAGAGCAAACAGAAGAGCCGTCAAATGCGCGTGACGATGATCGTCGGGATTGCTGCAATCCTCATCGGCATGGGTAGCTGGTTCGTATGGCGCAATATGCGTAATGGATCTATCAGCACCTCATCATCTGTCGACCGCACCAATTCGACACAATCACTCCTTCCAGAACCTTCACGCATCAAAACCATGCAGCCTCAAGCATTGGCTGTACGATACTTCTCTCCCACCGAAATCCAGCTTAAAGGTATTCGTTCAAAACATAAAAGCAGCGCTACCCAAGCATCCGAAGCTTTTGCTCAAGGCGATTACCAAACTACCATTCAACTACTTGAACCTATTGCAGGAGCATATAACAAAATTCCCGAATCGCTCCGCCTCACATTAGGAATGGCATACCTTGCCGACAAGCAACCTACTGACGCCTCACGTATGATGTTGCCGCTTTTACATGGCAGCTCACCCTATGATGACAAAGCTCGTTGGTATTTGGCCCTGGCGTATTTTCAACAAGGAAATATCGTGCAAGGCATGGGCCTTATGGAGGAAGCAAGCCGCTTTGAAGGTCACTATCAGCAAGAAGCCGCGCAGCGATTTCTTGGCCAGTTGATGGGCGAAACGGGCATCTAAACCATTGCCAAATGCGCCTGAAGCGAAGCTTCGACGGCTTGTGCAACAAGTTTATAAAAAACCTGCGGGGCATTATCCATTTGTACTTTTTCTAAAGCTCGATAATACGCGAGCCTCGAAGGAATATCGCCTTTCAAATTAGCGATGGTGTAGCCGTGCTGGAGCAGAATAAGATTCATCACGAGCCTTGCTGTACGCCCATTCCCGTCGATAAACGGATGGATCGTCACCAGACGCTCATGCATATCGGCCGCAAGGACGACTGGATGTAACCGCCGCTTTTCTTTAGTATAAAAAAGAAAGTAGTCCTCCATCATTTTGTCTAACAAATACGGATCAGGAGGAATATGATCGCTTCCGGTAATACGCACAGGAACCGTCCGATATTTCCCTGCATGCTCGCGGGCAATACTCTTCAAAATCAGATGATGTAGCTCTTTTAGAATCCGGCTACTGAGGTCTGTTTTTTGTCGTACCAAATCTTCAACATACTCGACTGCCTCGGCATGATTGACAGCCTCGAGATGCTCTTTCATGCTTTTACCACTGATGGTGAGCCCTTCGTGTACCACAAGGCTTGTTTCTTGCAGGCTGAGTGTGTTTCCTTCTATTCGGTTACTTTCAAAAGTGTAGGCTGTATTAAAATGAGCCTTCATTTTCAACAGCTGCGTCTCATTGAGGGGCCGGCACGCATTCCATTTTTTCTTGAGCGCATCAATGTGGTCCAATGCCTCTTGTAATGCTTCATTGATACGAGGCACTTGCAAACCCTCCAATCCGCTTAGGTATTCCACGCGGATGTCTTCGACGATCATGGTCGCCAGGTCGGGCTCTTCATCGAGTAGATACATGATCTGCGCCACTTTAATCATGCGGCGCAATTCCAATGCATCAATACCGTAAACTTCGCTTAGCACAGGAATCTGGGCGGGCGTAGGCTTCCGCCCACCTCGCTCGATCCTGCTTATCAGCGATGCATCAATCCCAGTCAAGGCTGCGACTTCTTTGATCTTGTAGCCTTTTGTGAGTCGTGCATGCACCAGCGCCTCGGTGAGTCTTTCCATACATGACAAATATATTCATGACAATTATCGTCATAATTTATCAAAAAAAGAATCCTTCCCGTCATTTTCCTAATTTCGTGCATGTATCGATCCTATTTAAAAGACAAGTTCCCACATGATGAGCGAAATGGCTTGTATGTGGCTCCCAATATGCCCGCGGTAAAACTGGGCAAGGCACTCATGAAAGACCGTCGTATTGCCAGCCCAAATGATGTCCTGGCTCTGCATGTAGATGATGGCACCTTCAGCTCCAATTATATTATCTTCACACACGACAAATGCTACTATGATGGTGGTGAATTTTTATTAGAAGATGTCAAGGAAATTCAGCTAGAGGGAAAAAAGCTCACTGTTTTTGCCAATCAAAAAGGCCAGTATCTTCCTCATCAATTAAAAGCAAAAAATGAAACTGTGGCCAAAACCCTCCAAAGGGTATTTGATGGCCTTGGCAGTTTTGACCCAAAGGCTCAGGAGCTTGTCGCCAATGCCTATGAGAACTACTCTACTACTGAGTTAGACTGGCTTAACCTTCGCGATGAAGTCATGCGTACGATTGACATGCTTCACGATCGCTTTCAGGAAGGGAAGTTATCGTTGGTACAGTATGAAGAGAAAAAACTTCAATTATTGGAACGCCTTTAAAGACATTGTTGTGAGTTTTGCGTTGAGGGTTATGTGTTTTTTTACAAAAGCTTAATCAATAAGCACCACACACATCGCTGAACTCAAAACACCCAACTCCCAACCCCAAACTATATTAACTTACTTTTCGAATATGATTCAAAAGCTCGCGCTCGTCGTCACCTTACTCCTTAGCTTCCTTTTTGCTCAAGATTATCACTACACCTTATCCTGGCTGGAGCCGCATACGCACACCTACCGTATCACCGTCGAGGTGCTGCCACAGACCAAGGGCTATACCGATTTCAGAATACCATCCTGGCGTCCAGGCAGATATCGCCTACAAGACTACAGCGCTGCTGCAACAAATGTATCCGCTCAGGATTCAAAAGGTAATTCATTGATATTCAGCAAAGTAGACAAAGACACCTGGCGCGTAAAGCATGGCATCCTGGACAAGGTCCGCTTTACGTATGATATCTACGCCGCCAATTTCGATGCAGGAAGCAGCTACCGTGGAGACGGATTCGCCTACTTCAATCCAGTCAATATGTTTGCCAATGTACCTGGAAGGCTCGACGAAGCCGTGGTCCTGGATGTACCTTCACTGCCTGCATCATGGAAAGTCGCGACCCAGCTAAAGCGCACATCCAAGACAAGATTCGAAACCGATAGCTACCACGACTTTGTGGACGCACCAACTGTCTTCGCCAAAGAAATGAAGCAACTCAGCTTCAAAGACCAGGGGACTACATTCTACCTTCACTTTCACGGAAACTATCAAGGCGACGCAGCCGTCGACAAGGCCATGATCGATGGCATAAAGAAAATCTGCCAGGAAGCCTCCGCGATTTTTGAAGATGGCTATCCATTTGAGGAATTTCACCTTATCTATCGCCTTCTGCCATTTCGCTATCGTCATGCAGTAGAGCATAGTCGCTCTGTGAGCTTCACGCTTCCCGACAATGTTACAGCAAAGACCTCTTCACTTGTGGGCGGCGTATTTGGCCTGACGGCGCATGAAGTGTTCCATGCATGGAATGTGAAGCGCATCCGCCCGGCGGCCTTGTGGCCATATGATTACAGCCAGCCGCAATACACGACGCTACACTGGTTTACCGAGGGTATTACAGACTATTATGCTGACCTTCTTCTCGTGCGCGCAGGCCTGATCGACAAAGAGAACTTTTACCGCCGCATGGGTCGCACCATTGATGCACTGGACAACAATGCCTCGGCGATTACCATCTCACCTTCTATGCAAAGCTACAACTCATGGTTTGAGGCTTCCGACTATACGCATCCGATGCACAGCGTGTCGTACTACACTTCGGGAGGGCGACTGGGACTGATGATTGATAGCAAAATGCGTGGCATAACAAAAGGCGAAAAAGGCTTGGATGATGTTTTTAGGATGTTGTACCAAAATAATTTCAAACAAGACAAAGGAGTACCAGAAGATGGCGTTCAAAAAGCAATCGAGTCACTCACAGGCGAGTCCTGGCAGGACTTTTTCACACGCTACGTGCATGGTACGGAGTCATTTAACTACAAGTCTATCCTGGGACCGATAGGACTGGAACTTAACATAGAACTTGACGAGGCCAGCGGCCCAAGCCGATTGGGAATCACGCGCTATAGCAGCGGTGGCCAAGGCCTAACTGTAGATCGCATTCATACAAAAGGCGACGCCTATCTGGGTGGAGTCGGCAAGGGTGACCTGATCTTTATGGTAAATGGTGAAGATGCGACCAAGGTCGATTTTGACAAAATATGCAACGACCTAAAGCCTGGCGACAAACTTCGCCTCAAAGTATTTCGAGGCATCGCAGCACAAGATGTGGTCATCACCTATCGCGGCGCATTTACACCTCAGGCGTCTCTTTTACAGGAAAAAGGCAAGAAAAACAG
>JBGCFB010000340.1:0-2945 GCA_045106685.1 Bacteroidia bacterium
CCGATCGTTTCCTGTTCGGATATACCGAATTGTTCGGTGATGGCATCAAAAGTCGTGCGATCTTCCCAAGCCATTTCTACAATACGATTGATATTTTCAGGCGTGAGTGATGCGGTATTGGATTTTTTGGGCATACTAAAATTTCGAACTGGTTTTCTTAATCAAATAGCGTTTTCACTATTTATAAGACTATAAGTTCGATGAGGCATATTTGTTTAAAACGAATAATCCTTAATAACCCGTAACTACTGCTATCGCCAGGCTGATCGCGCCAATAAACATCAGCACCAGAAAAATGGGCCAAGCAAAACGGAACCATTTTTCAAACGAAACCTTTCCTACTCCCAACATGGCCATTAAAGCTCCATTGGTAGGAATGATAATATTGGAAATGCCATCGCCGAGCACGTAGGCGAGCACGGCCGTTTGCCGACTTAAGCCAAGAAGATCGGCTAGCGGCGTCATCAGCGGCATGGAAACCAGCGCTTGCCCTGATGCCGAAGGAATGAAAAAATTGAGGCCTGTTTGAAAAACAAGCATGCCTTCGGCTGCCATCACACCAGAAACTCCAGAAAGCGCTTCGGCTGCGCCGTTGAGAATCGTATCGATAATTTGTCCCTCATACATCACCACCGAAATACCGCGTGCGATCCCCACGACTAGCCCTGGGATAAGCATCATTTTCAATCCTTTCATGATCGCGTCCATCGTACGTTGCTCATTCAATCTGGCAAGCGCAATAACAAGGATGCTCATCCCCATAAATCCGCCACTCATTTCTACCAGACCCCAACCGAGTAATTGTACTGCGGTCAGAATGCCGGCGTAGCACAATACAACCGCAATCAAAATAATAATGTGCCGACGGCTAAAAGCCGGATTCTCCGTCGGTTGAGGTTCCCAGACTTCATCTTCTGAAAGTCCATTTCGTTGAATGCGATTGCCATACCACATGAGATAACTGAAGCCAGCGATCAGACAAACGACAAATAAAATTAACCGGAATACGAGTCCACTTCCGATGGGCAATTCTGCAATCTGCTGGGCAATTTGGACATTGAATGGATTCGTGACACCGCTGGCCCAACCGATCCAGGCTGGCAATACGGCAAGCGCCACCCCAAACATTCGGTTGTAACCCGTTTGCTGAGCGAGCAACACGAGCACAGGAATAAGTGGAATAAGCTCCAGGTGAATTCCCATAAAGGCGCTAGCAATAGAGAAGACCGTGTATATGATAAAAAACAATCGTCGAGGCGAATTTTCAAATCGTCTGATCAGCATATACAGTAAAGCCAGAAGTGCGCCTGTTTCAAAAATAAGGCTAAAGGCAACTCCAATCATGAAAATAAAGAAAATGAGATTTCCTGATTGGCCGAGGCCTCGCGGAATAGCAGTCAATATACTGAGCAAGGAAACCGGAGCTGCTTTGTCCGTTTCTTTAGTTCCTATCAAAAGGCCTTCTGCTGTATATGTTTTAGGAATCTCCTGGTAACTACCTGGAATGATGACCACCTGCTTGATGCCCGCGCTGGATCGGCTACTTCGCTCAAAGCTCCCAGCCGGAATAACGTAGGTGAGCAAGGAAGTAAAGAGTACTATTCCAGCCAGGAAGATAAATACATGTGGAATCCTAAATTTCACGGTAGTGGTGTAGTGTAAATGATTAAAGGTTAGTTTTTACTAACGTTAGGGAATTTTCTAATGAATCAATTTAGACCATTTTTTTAAAACTGTCATTCCGACTCGCGTAGCTGAGGAGGAATCTTGACTTTGCCGAGTTGTTGAGTAAAAGTCAAGATGTCTCGCCAGCTTCGCGGCTCGACATGACAACCTTTTTTGAGGGTTACGCTATATTAGCTCACTATCAAATCAGCTAATTCCGTATCTTCGCTATGTGAATGAACTAGAATTTTTAGAGCAGCTAAACCCTTCTCAGCGTGAGGCTGTCATGCATGTAAATGGGCCATTGATGGTAATCGCGGGTGCTGGATCTGGCAAAACGCGTGTACTTACTTACAGACTGGCATTTATTCTATCGCAAGGCCTTGCTGACCCGCAGCAACTGCTGGCCCTAACTTTTACCAATAAGGCCGCCCGCGAGATGCGCGATCGTATCACGCGACTTATCGGTCCGGAAGGAAAAAGCCTGATGATGGGCACCTTTCACTCGGTATTTGCACGTGTGCTTCGCGTCGAAGCTGAGCGCATCGGCTATACCCGCAATTTCACGATCTACGATTCTGACGATAGCAAAGCACTCATCAAAACCTTGCTCAAAGAGCAAAACTTTGATGACAAGATGTATAAGCCTACCGTCCTTCGCAATGTGATCAGCGCTTCAAAAACGAAGCTGATCATGCCTGAGCAATTCAAGCAATATATCGGCTCCGATTTTGATGAAAAAGCAGCCGTGATATACGAACTCTACGAGAAGCGCCTTTATCAGGCGAATGCGATGGACTTTGATGATTTGCTCTTGCGACCGCTGCAAATGTTCAATTCACATCCGGACCTTTTGCACAAATACCAGCACCGATTTAAGTACATCATGGTGGATGAGTACCAGGACACCAACCAGGTACAATACATGCTGTGTAAGCAGCTCGCCGCTGTACACGAAAATCTCTGCGTGGTAGGAGACGACGCTCAGAGTATTTATGCTTTTCGTGGTGCCAATATTCAGAATATCCTCAACTTCCAGCGCGACTATGATGATGTCGTCGAAATAAAACTGGAACAGAATTACCGTTCTACCCAGAACATTGTAAACGCTGCGAATTCGATCATTGAAAAGAATCGTGATCAGATTAAGAAGCGCGTTTTTACAGAAAATGAGGAAGGTGAATTGATCAATATGCTCGCAACAGTAAGTGAGCAGGATGAAGCACTTCGCGTCACGAATTTGATTCGTGAGCAGAAGCAGCTACTCAATATTTTTAATA
>JBGCFB010000341.1:0-6070 GCA_045106685.1 Bacteroidia bacterium
GGATTGATACCTCTTCTTTTGCAAATATCCCTCACCAATGCTGCGCTACTTTCATACATAGCTGAAGTGTACCAGCTATAGCCTTCATCGATAAAGCCTTCGTGTTCGATGCCGATGGCTTTGCTATTATAGTTTTTACCCTTCCCGCCAGGCCTTACATGCCAGGCACGATTTCCTTCGCAAACCATTTGAGTCACCTGCCCATCAAATGAGCGAATAATGTAATGTGCTGAAACATTAGCTGCCGAGTTCTTAAACCAGGAGATACAAGAAGCATATGAACCTTGGATGGTGTGTATGGCAACAAACTCAACTTCTTCCCCTTTTCTTGAATTATAATTACTCGTATTAGCTCCAGACCAAAGCGCTGAGCCAAAGCGCTGAGCTTTTGTACAGGATGGAGCTGTTGCGGTACGATATGATTTGTAGCTTTTACCCGTGGAGCGATTAGTAATGTTACGAGTATCCATCTCGAGGCGAGAGGCGCTGAGGAGATCATAGTTTTCACCAAAGATTTTTTGATAATTAATTCCTACACTTCGCAAACCCATTTTCTGATTTTCCTTCTCCATTTGCTTGAGGACCGCATAATACTGCTGATCCTTGGCATATTGGTTGTGCGCACTTCCGTCATCCGGAATCTCGCTTAAGGCTGAAACCGTAAAGCGCTCCGCCGCATAGTCAGGACCGCCGAGGCTTCGCTTATTCGTTTGTTGAGATGCATAAGCTTTTGCAAAAGCGAGGATATTGACCCGTGGGCTACGCTTTATATCATCGATGCTGTAGCCTGAATTTTGAGCTACCGATTCCAGCGTATTATTAAAGTAACCCTTTCCATCCTCTACAAGTCCCATCACCCCAAAATATCGCGGCATACCGAGGCAGTCGTGGGTGAGGGGAGGACCCGGGACGTGGTGGTTCATCCGGGTGTTGTTCCATGCGACTGATTCCAGCAAGCCTCTTGGTATAGAAGGGTTTTGCTGATATGCTTCTTCAAAAAAAGCTGAATAATCGAGCTTCTGGGCCTGGGCGGGAACGAGACAGCCGAGGCATAGTAGTAAGGTGAATAATCTTGTGTAGACCATATGGTTCCAAATTAAAGGAATCTGTGGAAATAGTGGGCAAAACTTAAATTTTAAAACTTTCAGAAATTTTTGAATCTTTGTTTTCGGAAAGTCGTTATAACAACGAATTCATACCATTATTCATCGACACAATGGCAGTAGACCTTAAAAAGCGTACTGAATTTTTCCTTCGTGATCTTCATGCTCGTGAGTACATGCGATTGGGAATTTACCGTCAGTGTGGAAGCCGGCAGGATCAGGTGCGCATGCTTCGCGAGCGCAAGGCGCGACACGAGGCCTTTTTGCGGGACCTCTTACGCAAACGAGGGATTAAGCCTATTTGGTATGCCTGGTACTTTTACCTTATCGGTCATGGATTTGGGCTGTTGGCTCGCTTCCTCCCTTTGAGCTGGTTGGACAAGTTTGAAAAAATCCTTGAAGATTGGCTATTGGTACGATATAAAAAATACCAGCGTAAAATGAACCTTGACGCAAACCTTCGCTCTATGATCGAAGCATTGCAGCTCAAGCCATTTATGCATGAAGAGCCTGGTGTAGATGCCATGGCGCTTGTTCACGACTTTATTGTGGAGCAGGAGAAAATTGAAGGATTGAAGGAATCAGGGATTGAAGGGAGATAATGTTGAATGAGGGGATGAGTGAATGATTGAATCCGCGCTATCATCAAAATCAGTGGCCTAGATAATGTTGATTGAATCCGCGCTATCATCAAAATCAGTGGCCTAGATAATGTTGAATGAATCCGCGTAATCATCAAAATCAGTGGCCTAGATAATGTTGAATGAATCCGCGCTATCATCAAAATCTGCGAGCAAAAGAATATTGGGTGGATACACGTAACACACAACACAAAACTTTCTTGTGAACCTTTTGAAGTCTAAGGAATAAGGGTTACTTTTGCGGTCCAATTTTTATTTACAAAACCCCCACGCTTAGATTTTTGGTTATATGCCTGTAAAATTGCGTTTAAAAAGACAGGGACGTAAGAAAGCTGCGCACTACGCTATTGTAGCTGCTGACGCTCGCGCCCCACGTGATGGCCGTTTCATTCAGAAAATCGGCTTTTACAATCCCGTAAAAGAGCCTGCTCGCGTACACATCGATCATGATGCTGCGATCAACTGGCTTGCAAACGGTGCCCAGCCTACGCTTACTGTAAAGCATTTGCTACGCCACGCCGGTGTTACCTTGAAGTATGCCCTTATCAAACAGGGTAAGGACGAGGAAACAGTAGAGCGTATCTACAGCAAATGGCTTGACGAAAAGCGCGCTGCCACGAAGAAGAAATTCATCATGGTAGACGTTACTGACAAAGCTTTGGAATCAATTCCTGAGGCTTCTAAGCCAACAGTAAGAGCTGTCGCTGCACCAGTTGTAGAGGAAGCTCCAGCAGAAGAGCCTGCCCCTGTGGTAGAGGAAGCTGCTCCTGAAGCGCTTGCTGCTGCTCCTGTAGAAGAAGCACCTGCTCCTGAGCCGGTAGTTGAAGCTGCACCTGAGCCAGTAGTAGAAGAAGCTCCAGCACCGGAGCCTGAGCCAGAACCGGAGCCTGTTGCAGAAGAACCTGCTCCAGAGCCAGAGCCTGCTCCAGAACCAGTTGCTGAAAAGCCAGCTAAACCTGCCAAGCCTGATGATCTTCGTAAAATCGAAGGAATCGGCCCTAAAATTGCAGAGAAGCTCACTGACGGTGGCATTTCTACATTTGCAGAACTTGCTGCTGCTGAGATTGATCGCATTAAAGAGATTCTAGCCGCTGCTGGACCTCGCTATTCAATGCACAATCCTGAGTCTTGGCCTAAGCAAGCTGGTCTTGCTGCCGAAGGCAAATGGGATGAGTTGAAAGAGCTTCAGGACTACCTTGATGGTGGTCGTGAGCCAGAAGCAGCTACAGAATAGCTTTCGCTATCTGTTAACACAATTGATGAGCCATCCTGTATAAGGATGGCTCTTTTTAGTTTAAGGTTTCAAGTTGAATGTTTCCTTGGAACCTGAAACTAGAAACCTTCAACTTGAAACAAGAAAACTTGAAACTACCATGATGACCCGCGAAGACTGCGTTTTATTAGGATACATCAACAAGCCTCATGGCCTGAAAGGCGAGGTGAAGTTTGCCTATGATGTCCAGAATATCCAGGAGTATGTCGATGTAAAGACGATATATCTTGCCAAGGCTGGAATGCCATTGGAAAAGATGAAGATCAGTCGCCTGAATCCTCATGCGAATAGTGTCGGTATCGTGAAGTTTGTCGGTGTCAATACGCGCTGGGAAGCTGATGAGCTTATCGGCTCAGAAGTATATTTTCCACTAGAGCGCCTTCCCAAGCTTGAAGATGGACAGGTTTTCTATTTTGAATTATTGGGTTTTGAAGTGTCGGATCAAAACCACGGCGTAATCGGAAAGATTCGGGATATTTTCGAAACAGGAGCCGAAGACCTCCTTGCAGTCGACACACCCGAAGGGAAAGAAGTACTTATTCCTTTCCAAAAGCCGATTTACCAAGAGATCGATAAAGAAGCCAAAACCGTGCATGTCAATCTGCCGGATGGCCTGCTCGAGCTATATGTAGGCGAATAAGAAGGCTGCTGGCTTTTGGCTGCTGGCTTCTGGCCAGAAAAAATATTTGTTACATAGGTTTTGTGATTTCATGGCTATTTTTGAAAAAAGTAGCCTATGAAGCGTATTGTAATTATTTCAATGTTGAGTCTATTCTGGATAATAGGCTCGTGCTCAAAGCCTGAGAATAAGCAGAAATCGTTTGATGAACTAGCAGAAGAGCTTCATGTCTCTGCTGAAAAGTCAATTCGTGAGACGCAGGAATTTGCCCGTTCAATGGAGTTGGAACTTTTTTATGAAAAAGCGCCAACTATCGCAGCCGCTGCTCAGGCAGAATTACTCAAAAACGTTGGGGTGGCTATGAAGAATGGAGGCCCGACGAACGCCGTAGGCTTCTGTAATATTCATGCTTCGAGCATTATTGACAGTTTATCTAATGAACTTAATGCCAGGATAAGTCGCGTTTCTGATCGAAACAGAAACCCGCAACAAACTGCAACAGATGATGAAAAGGCACTTATGGCCTTTTTTACTCAACACAAAAAGACAAAAGATACCCTCATCAATGAGACGTATTATAAACCTATTGTATTGGGGATGCCTACCTGTCTCAAATGTCATGGCAAGCCGCTGGTTGATATTAACGAGCCAACGCTAAAGGTGATCGATGAGCGATATCCTCATGACTTGGCGAAAGGATATGTGTTAGGCGAAACACGTGGTTTGTGGAAGATAGAATTTTTGTCTTCGAGAGAAAAGTAAGGAAAACTTTTTTTGATAGAAATGATAGTAGAAAAATGCTGTTAAGGGACTGGGTAGAAAAAATGTCCATTTCGAAACCTCTTTCCAGACTCCGCATACCTCATTATCAATTATCAATTATCAATTATCAATTATCAATTTTCCCCAAAAACCTGCTCAAACGGCCCAATAAACTTGCCGTGCTCCATTTTGTCCAAAACAGCAAAACTCACATGCTTGAAGGCTTTGCTATAAACGCCGCCTTTGTTGAGCATTTCTTTAAATAGACCAGCGATCATGGCTGGATCGTTTTGGAACACACCGCAGCCCCAAGCGCCTGTGACGATTGCTTCTGCTCCTTCCAGCATGGCAATGCCTAAAAAGTAAAACAAGCGCCCGCGCATCACCGATTCGATATCTTCGATGTGGTGTTTTTCATTTTTGTGAACGGCACCTGCATTTACTGCGGGTATGGTGATAAAGTCCACCTGATAAGGCTTTTCCAAGACAATGCCTTCCTGATCTCTAAATACCGGCACCTGAGGGCTATATACAACATGATCGGTGTAAAAGGCGGTTCCAGATTTTCGGTTTTCATTATAAAAAACCTGTGCACGTTCCTTGAGGCAAGGATATAGCCCCGAATTTCTACTTAGGTCTTCTTCCTGTGCCTGCGCACCTGTAAGAAATCCGCCACCTGGGTTTCTAGCGGAGGCAAAATTATGAACCAATGTGCGATATTGAGTAGTCAATGGAGCTGCTGCTGAAAGGCTATCGGTGCGAACGACTTCGATGTGCGTTTTATGATTCAGTGTTTCGAGGCGCTTTTCGATTTCTTTGTCCAAATCATCCAATGCTTCCGGTCGAAAAACTTTGGTTCCTTGCTTTGCAGCTTGCTGCGCATCGGCGATGGAAACGGTCTCTCCTTTGGGGTTGAGATAGGTTCCGGAGCGCAGAATACTGAGGGTTTCCTGAGCTAAAAATATGCGCTGCTTGCGGTTCATGGTATTCATATGGCTGCAAGTTTAGTAAAAATATCCTGCTCCATAACTTGCTAATTTTCCATATTTGATGTGAAGCAAGGATTGAAAGGGTTTTAGTTAGCTCAGTTTACTGTTCGTATAGCCTTGTTACTTTTTGTTCGGACAAAAAGTAACCAAAAAGCCGCCAACGAGCCAAGCAAGCCCTCCGCCTCTATCCCCCGCGCTCGCTCGTTGGATCCCAGCCGCACCTTTGAATGTATCAAAGGTTTTTTCGACCTAAGAACAGAATATTCAATCCTCGATCCGCATATTTACTGAATGAAGGAAAATATGAAAATCGCTGCTGCTCAAATTGCTCCGGTTTGGTTGAATCGCGAGGACACGATTGACAAGGTGGTGCGCTATATTGAAAAGTCGGCTCAGCAAGAAGTCGAGCTTGTCGCTTTTGGAGAGGCATTTGTGCCTGGATACCCTTTTTGGGTTGCGCTCACGGATGGTGCCCGTTTTGAGTCTGAGGCCCAAAAGGAGATGTTTGCCTGGTATAGTCGCGAGGCCGTTCAGGTGGAGCGAGGTGATCTCGACCGAGTGAGCAAGGCCGCAAAGATGCACGCTATTTCTGTTGTGTTGGGCATTATCGAACGGCCATCGAGTAGGGGAGGGCATAGTCTGTATTGTTCATTGGTGATGATCGATAAGGAAGGCGCGATTCA
>JBGCFB010000342.1:0-19498 GCA_045106685.1 Bacteroidia bacterium
ATCTTCTTCCCCAAGGGCCCTTACATTAGCCGGAAGCAAGTTGTTTATGTTCGCGTTCGATTCATTGGCAGGAACAGAAATACACAGCCTGAATATTCGTGGTATTAGCTTGCCAGTAGAAGACCTAGAAGTATTTGGACAGTATGAAGGTTCAGCTGTAAAACTCGATTGGAATACTGTACATGAACATAACACCCAATACTTTGAAGTGCAGCGCTCTCAAGACAGAGTATTGTTTAATACTGTGGGTAGAGTAGGGGCTAGTGGAACATATGAAGGCAAACTTGCCTATGCATTTACTGACGTAGATCCGCTCCCAGGCACCTCTTTTTATCGCTTAAAACTCGTGGATGTAGATGGCACTTTTATTCATTCATCTGTTATCGAAGTGTTTGAAAATAAGGAAGTTACGCTTGATTGGAAAATTGCTGGAAACCCCGTCCAGAATAAATTACTGAGAGTAAAAGGAAGCGCTTTTACTGGACTGTTGCAGCTCAGTGTATATGACTTGAACGGGAAAATGCTCTGGAAACAAGACGTTCAATCTGGAGCCCGAAGTGCTGAATTCCAGCTGCCTGCACAAATGGCTTCAGGGATGTATATCTTGCAAATTGAAAATCAATTCAAAAAAATCCAGCAGCGATTCATTTGTGAATAAGATCAATCATGGCAAAAATCATCAACTACCTGGCTTTTTTCATAGGAATCATCAGCAGCCTACATGCTGTTGATGTTCCTATGCGATTCAACGATTTTGAGCAAAACGACTTCCTACCCAATGCTTCTGTAAAGTCTATTTTTGAAGATTCTACAGGGATATTATGGATAGGAACAGCAAAAGGCTTGGCGCGCTATGATGGTTTAAGATTGGTTCCATTCAATACCCAGGACCCCATCCAGGGAGTCCTTGCAGAGGCATACATTCTCAATATCAAAGGTGGCCAAAACGGGGATATATGGTTTGCGACTTTTGGTGACGGCTTGATTTGTTATAAACAAAAAACAGGAACGTATCGGCATTTCACCTTTGATGTTGACGACGATTCCTCACTTCCTTCCAATGAAGTTACCAATGTTGCCCTATCTACAGGCGGTGATATTTGGGCGAGTACGACCAATGGCTTAGTTCGATATGTACCTGATAATGAGACCTTTGTGCGTCTTCAACGCGATGCAGAAAACCCTCAGTCTATCATTGAAAACTATTTGTATGATATTGCAGCAGCACCTAATGGCAGCATATGGGTAGCGTCTTCAAAAGGTGTTAGCCAGGTCATTCCTCAAGAGGAAGGATACCGTATTTCGAACTACGATACCATATTTCCTACGGAAAGTGTTTGGCGTATTAGTATCGATCAGTTTGGAAATGTGTGGCTGGCATTTGTGGAAAAAGGCTTGGGAAGACTCGATCCCATGACCAATACATTTGAGGCATTTCCTGTTCCTCAAAAGCAGAATTCAACCCAGATTAATCATATACATACAGATGCCTACGGAAAACTGTGGCTTTCTTTTCAGCGACAAGGCTTAGCGCGTTTTGATGTTAATACTAAAGACTACACGTTCTTTAAGTTCGATCAGTGTCGGCCGCAAAGCCTGAAATCCAACAAAGTTAACCAGACACTAAGTGCGCAGAATGGTAAATGGTGGATAGCCCATGACAAAGGCCTAAACTACTTTTTCCCTTACCAAAAGACCTTTCAGGCGGGGCGTATTCCAGCTCAACCAGGGAGCGATGATACAGAATTTGCCTGGCCTACTGCGATTGTTAGAGCGCATGACAAGCCGTGTTATATCGCCACTGATAAGGGTATTTTTCTCAAAAAAGATGGAAAAGATGATTATCAAAATATTCTGAATTTGACGAAGCTCCGAGAGCGATCTAATGTGAAACCTGTTCACAGCTTGATGGTGTCTTCAGATAATCACTTGTGGATCGGAACACATTTTCATGGCCCTATTCGCTATAATATTATGACAGGTAAAGCAGAGGCCTTATATGTCAAAACAGGTAATATCACGCAGTTTCATGAAGACAAGGAAGGCCGGATATGGTTTACGGTAGATGGGCAGGGCTTAGGACTTTGGGAACAAGGGACTGATGGCATTCAGTTTTTTAGTCCTCCGGATAGCACTAAATCCACCCGTCGTCTTGTTCGGTTTTTGTGCCTCCAACCTGATTTGAATGATAAAGGTCTTTGGATGAGTGGGGTGAATACGGGCTTATATTATTTTGACTTAGATAAAAAGGAGTTCACCCGTCATCTTAATACAGCAAGCCCTAAACGTGGTTTAGAAGCTTGTCTGGATTTGGAAATAGCTCAGGACGGATTGGTGTGGATGGCCACACAAAAAGGTCTTGCATCTATTGACCCTAAGACCGAAAAACTCATCTATTACACGACGAAAGACGGCTTGGTAGATAATGTAATTACTGCAATTGAGTTAGATAGTCAAGGCAAAATTTGGGCAGGTAGTAAAAATGGTCTTTCCTGTTTCAATATACATAAACAGCGTTTTCAGAACTTTACGAATCGCCACGGCCTGGCTGACAATGCTGTTGTAAAACAAGGTTTTCGAAGACAAAATGGTGAAATGACCTTGCTTACATCAAGTGGCGTTACGACATTTTCTACTTCAGCAATTGGTAAGGAAAAAAATGATCAAGCCATTGTTCTTACTGGATTTCAGGTACTCAACGAGCCTTATGGCCTGGGAAGCGACCCTGCACTTGCGCATGATATCACTATCCAGCATAATGATTATACATTCACTTTTTTCTTCGCTTCTCCGACAAGCGCCAGCCCTGGCCAGTCTGACTTTGCCTACCAACTCGTCGGCCTCGATGAGGATTGGATCAATATTGGAAAGCGAAATTTTACAACCTTCACCTCACTCCCTCCCGACGATTATGTATTCAAGGTGAAAAGCATGAGCCGACCGGAGGCAAAACCGCTTGAAGTAAATCTGCATATCGTTCCTGCTTTTTGGCAAACAGCCTGGTTTAAGGCATTACTTGTATTACTTGCATTGAGTCTTTTAGGCGTTTTTGTCTGGCTTGGAAAAAGGCAACTTGATGCCCGCCAGCAAGCTGCGCTAGACAGGCAATCAGCGCAGTACAAATCGCAATTTCTGGCCAATATGAGCCACGAAATTAGAACTCCACTTCACGCTGTTTTGGGAGCTGCTGACCTTATGGCGCGGACAGGACTTTCAGAGAATCAAGGGAAGTATGTGCATCATATCAAACAGTCAGGGAAACACCTTATGGGACTTCTTGACGATGTATTGGACTTCAGTAAAATCGAGGCTAATAAGCTGGAATTCAACATAAAAGACTTTATGTTGGACGAAGTCCTTACCTATATAGAAGAAACCACAAAGCCACGTATGCAGCTCAATGGCTGCCATTTTGAAATACAAAAGGACGCCAATCTACCATCGATTATCCAGGGCGATCCTGTTCGTTTGGGCCAGATTTTGATTAATCTCCTAAACAATGCAGCCCAGTTTTCACCCGAAGGAAATATTCGCCTTGATGTTCAACTTGAATCAAAAAAGGAGGACGCATATCAAATTGGATTTAGGGTTGCGGATGATGGCAAAGGAATTCCTCAGGATGAGCTAGCACAAATTTTCACCAGTTTTTACCAAGCCTCAAACCAGCCTGTTCACCAAACCGGAGCAGGGCTAGGACTTGCCATTACCAAAGCACTCGTCGAGCAACATGGAGGAACAATCGGAGTCGAGAGTGCGATAGGCGAGGGGACCGCTTTTACCTTTTCGATCCCATTTGGAAAGCCTAGCCAAACAGAAAATCTTCAGCCTCAGGCATTTTCAGGAACGATGCCACAGCTAAACAATATCCTCATGGTAGAGGACATGGCCGTGAACCGTGAACTTGGAAAGGATATGCTTGAACAGGCTTTTCCTCATGCTCGTATCCAGATGGCTGAAGATGGGATTTATGCATTAGCAATACTGGAGAAAGACCTTCCCGAGTTGATTCTTATGGACATTCGTATGCCGAGGATGGATGGCTTGGCTTGCACGCGCCAGATCCGAGAATTGTATGGCGGCTTTCTGCCTGTGCTTGCACTCTCAGCGAGCGCGACGCAGGACGAACGTAATCGCTACCTACAAGCAGGCATCGACGGGCTTTTGGCGAAGCCTTTTACACCCGAACAACTCGAAATTCATATCAATGAACTCTTTTTACATCCAGAAGGTGATTCGCTAACAATAGATCTCGAAAAGCTGAATTATTTTCTGGGAAATGATGAAGGGCGTGTCACGCGCTATTTGACAAATTCAGCTCAGGAAATCGAAAAACACATCGACCGTCTTCGCATCGATATAGCCGATGGGCACTTGGGACAAGCTCAAGTCTGTGCTCATTCGCTAAAAACCTCATTTTCATACATGGGCGTGGAGTCGCTTGTAAATATGGCGGCAGAATTAGAGCAAGCTATGAGAGAAGGGAAGTCGGAAGTTTTCAGTCCGTTACTGCCTGTTTTTGTTCAACAGGTACGCGGATTTATGAAAATCAATGAGGCTCATTTACATTGAGGATATAGCCTTCACCGTGCACATTTAGCAAATGAATAGAAGGATCATGCGTGAGCAATTTCCTCAATTTGGAGATATAGACATTCATGCTCATCGCTTTGGAGTAATCATTATCGCCCCAAATGGAGTTAAGCGCCTCGTCGCGAGAGAGTAAGCTTCCTTTTTTCTGGACAAGCGCCGAGAGGAGTTTGCCTTCTTTAGCGGAAAGTTTCGTCGATTGGTGAGGGTGAATAAGCTCACGTGTGATATGCGAATAGGTATAAGCCCCAATCTTGAAATCGCGCTCACGAGATTCATCTTCTATTTCGATGTGCTCCTGTTGCGTCTGGTAGCGCCTCATCACAGCTTTGATGCGAGCATGCAGCAATTCCAGACTCATGGGTTTGGTGATGTAATCATCAGCACCCAGATCGAAACCCTGAAGCTTATCCGTTTTGCTATTTTGACCTGTGAGGAAAATAATGGGAACCTCTTTATTCTGTTCTCTGATTTCGTTTGCAACTGAAAAGCCATCTTTATGCGGCATATTCACATCCAGCAAGCAAAGGTTATAGCTATTCGATGCAAATGCAGTCAAGCCAGTATCGCTATGTGGATACCAGTCAACCTGTAGGCCCTGAGTCTCGAGGTACTCTTTTATCAGTGGACTAAAAGCTAAATCATCATCAATAAACAGAATACTCAGCATGGCTTTAAAGGTATTATATTTTTGGTATTCAAATGATGACGACGATGGAATTTTTTATTAAAAAAAGCTGCGACTCCACTAAAGTGAAATCGCAGCAAGATGAGAGAGATAAGGTGAAGTGTGATTTAATTTTGGTTGAGCGCAAAGTGTTCACAAATCCAATGAATACATTGGATGGTGCTCGCGCAAATTGGAAGTAGCCAGTGCCGTATCCATGGACTAAATGAGGGAGTGGTCATCGTTGGAAAAAACTAGTTGTAAATCCTGATCATGTTTGACACAAAGCTTGGAAATAGATGAGGCCTAAATCGGAAAATGGTCATAAACGGAAAGTCTGTTGAATCGAACGGTAAGCTTCTTGTCTACCAACGGTGTGGTAGTGTTCCATAAATTCGTAGATTTCTGCAAAATACCCCGCCAAGTATGTTCATTCGTTTGCTCTTGTTTTTTATTCTGTCGCTTTTTGCAGTAAAAGGTGCGACCCAAAATCCATTTGAAGCGCTTTCTCCAGATAGTATAACTTCGCTTTTAGCGAGTAGCCAGGCCGATACCCAGGCTGTTTATCTCAAAAACGTCTACTCGGAAAAGATTTGTGATGCTGATCCTCAAAAGGCTTTGCAGTATGCAACGTCAGCATTGGAGCTGGCACAAAGCCTTGGCTTTACAAAAGGCGAAGCGATCTCCCAGAAAAATCTGGGACATTCGTATAGCCGACTTGGTAAAAAGGATGATGCCCTGAAGGCTTTTGAACAAGCCGAAACATTAGCCACTCAACTGAAGCAGCAACTTCTTCTAGGCCAAGTATGGTTTACGCGAGGCAACATGCACTTCAATTTTGGAGAATATGAGACTTCATTGAATTATCACCAAAAGGCCTTCGAATTACTCAAAGTGCATGGCACGAATGCGATGCTTGCCTCGTCTCATAATTCCCTGGGAGTATTGAATTATATGGATCCAGACAAACAGCTCTTCCATTATGGAGAAGCTGGCAGGCTAGCTAAGGAAACAGGGAATCGGTCCATGCAGGCAATCGTCTCTCTGAACATTGGCGATATTTACAGAAATCGAAAAGGTGATTTTGAACAAGCTTTAAAGCAATACACTGAAGCATCTGTGGGTTTTGATTCGATCAATAACCAAAGAGGGCTCGCTGCTAGTTTGTATCAGATCGGTGGTATATATACCGCCTGGGAACAATATGGTGAAGCACTGAAATATCACCAACAGGCATATGCAATTCGCGACAGTATGGGTGATCAGAATGGCCTGCTTGCTTCTACCGCGCAGATTGCTGAGGTATACATTGATATGGAGGAGTTTGATAAGGCGATAGATTATTGTAAAAAAGGTTTGGTCGTGAGTAAAGAGGTGCAGAATGAGCTAAATGAAGGCATGCTCTACAATATTATAGGCCTTGGGCAATTTCGAAAAGCGCTATACGACTCCGCCCAAACTACCACGCAAATTGCTCTCAAGCTTTTCCAAAAATTGGATAATAAGCGCATGCAAGGCGCGAGTCTGGCCTTACTTGCTGACATTGCCAGCGCAACCGGGAATAAGCAAAATGCCCTTAATCTTATTCAAAAAGCGCTCACACTTGCTGAAGAGACATCGGATACACGTAAGATTGGGCAGTACTCAGGAACGCTTGCTACCCTCTACCTTTCTATGTCGGATACCGACCGCGATCGGATGACGATCCCTTTTGTGAAAATGGAAAGCATCCTACAGTCTTCACTCAAAATCGCCAATGAAACAAAAGAGTATGATTTTCAGGAGCAGATGTATAAGGGACTGATTTTTTTATACAAAGAACAAGGCCGTTATCCGAATCGCATCATGGCATATCAGGATAGCTTACTTAAAATAAAAGACAGCCTTTTTAACCAAAACAAAGCTGCGGAACTGGGAGAGTGGGCCACGAAATTAGAAACAGCAGAAAAAGAGAAAGCAATTCAGTTATTAGAGAAACAGCAAGAAATTGATGCGCAGGAAAAGGCTCTGCTAAGTGCAAGAAATCGGCTGGCATTAGTGATAGGGCTAGCGCTTTTGGCCTTGTTGATCCTGGGTGTGTTTTTGTACCAAAAGCTGCGGACGAATAAGATGAAGATCGAATCACAAAATGCTGATCTTCAGGAACTTAATGCCACGAAGGACAAGTTCTTTAGTATCATTGCGCATGATCTACGTAGCCCCGTTTCTGCACTGGAAGGAGTAGGGGAGCAGATGCGTTATTATATGAAAAAGGGTAATGAAGAAAAGCTCGTGCGACTTGCCACAGGTACTGACCGCACAGCGACGCGACTCTCCAGGTTGTTGGATAATTTGTTGAACTGGGCACTACTTCAAAAAGGGAGCATACCTTATAATCCCGAAAAAATAAACGTACATCAGGTCGCAGAGGAAATCACTGTGCTCTATGAAGAAGCAGCCTCGTTGAAGTCGATCACGATAGCGAATCAGGTGGTGGATGCAGTACATGTTTTTGCCGACCCACAATCCTTCAATACCATTTTGAGGAATCTTGTTAATAATGCGGTTAAGTTTACTCCGGAAGGAGGTGAAGTCAGAATCATTGCTCAGTCTGAAAATGGGCGTACTTCAGTTTCTGTTATAGATAATGGAATAGGTATTCCTCAGCATAAAATTGCCACCATGTTTGACTTAGGACTGAATCAAAAAAAGGGTACAGCCGGTGAAAAAGGCTCAGGCCTTGGGCTTGTGCTATGCCACGAATTAGCCACATTAAATAAAGGTTCCATCAAGGTGGAAAGCGAATTGGATAAAGGCTCACGCTTTGTTGTAACTTTGCCTGCCACTGACCAATCGTGATTATCATGATCAGTTTAGGATATCGGTTGCTAACCTCTGGCAGCGCTTTAAGCAAGATGGTGAAGCGGTTGGAACCTGACAAAGGTAGTGCAACCCAATCATGAAAATGACCAATTATGAGTAAACAGGTATATCGCATCATGGTCGTCGAAGATGAGGAACTCATGGCCGACAAGATCGAAATGCAGATTGAGAAGCTGGGATATGAACCTTTTGCTATCGTAGATAACAGTGAAGACGCGCTTAAAGCGATCGAAACTAAGCAGCCTGATCTTATTTTGATGGATGTCAATATCGAAGGCGAATACGACGGAATTGAACTGACTGACCTTATTCATCAGCAACATCAAATTCCTATTATTTTTATTAGCTCCAATCAGGACGACCACACCTTTCGCCGCTTGAGCCGCACCAATCCGCTCGGATTTATCCTAAAGCCGTTTTCGGAAATTCAACTACAGCGAAGCATCGAACTTGCCTTTCAGCAAATCGCTCATGCACAACCATTCACATATGAAATGGATGAGGCTCCTGTTGAAAGTGAAAAGAGAGAATTTGTTTTTATTAAAAGCCAGAAGAAGCTCCACAAAATAAAGATTGAAGAAATCTTCTACCTGGAAGCCGACGGACGCTATTCTCAGGTACATACCGTTGACAAAAAATTCCTGATCCGCTTATCGTTAAAAGAAATGTTTGAAAAGGTGGATAACGGAAATTTTATCCAAACACACCGGAGCTTTATCGTCAATATGGACAAGATCAAGTCGGTAGACCTTGAAGACTCTGTCGTCATTCTGGAGAATATGCACATTCCTATTAGCCGCCGCGAAAAGGATAATATTCTTGAGAAATTGGATTGGGTGTGAAATAGTCTTCGCTGCTCGACAAACCTAGAACCTTGTACCTGAAAAACGAGCATCGAGGATTAATAAACCTAGAACTTTGTACCTAAAAAACGAGGATCGAGGATTAAAAAACCTAGAACTTTGTACCTAAAGCCTTGTACCTAAAAAACGAGGATCAAGTCTTTGAAACTAGCAGCTTCTTAATCGCTAATACATGCGAGAATAGCGCTAGTGGTGCCACCGTGCACGCCAACCAAATAAACGGAAAGTGGATGATCGCAATATTTGGTTGATCAAAAGCGAATTGCTGTATTGGTAGGGGAGAAGAGAGTATTGCGTTTATGATGATGCTCACCAATAATAATAAACCAGCGATGTTCCATATGAGTAGCCAGCGGTTTGAAAGGCGCTTGTTGATAAACGCGAAGTAGTAAACGATCGGCGCAGCGAATCCAGCCAGAATATCAAAGTTGCGTCCAGTAAAGGTCATTAATTCGGGTACTGCTTTTTCAAGAAAAAGTCCATACAGGCATAACTCAACCGGGATGCGAATAATATGAAGAATAGTAAGCGCTTTCATGTTCGCCATATTCGCCCATTGATTTCCCTTTTTTGAAAAAATGACGAATAATAAGCCTGCTAATAACGGCCCAAGCACGAAGATAAACCGAGGAGGAATGGTATCTGTTTCTTGGTAAAAGCCTTGCCAGGCAGCAAGGCCCTGAGCCACAGTCCAGATGCTCAATGCGCCGATGAGCTTTACCCTGGAAGCCTTAAACGCGCGTGAAAAAAGCCAGATCGTAAGAACGGTAATGGCTACAAAGCTGAGCGAAAGGTATGTAGGGATTGTATCAAGCATGATGTCTTCGTTTCTTGGATACAAACATAAGCTGTAGCTTTTTGTACTGGCCTGTCATATGACAGGAATTGGCATTTTGGTTGATTTGTAGAGACGCATTTTAATGCGTCTCAGGTCCAAAGACGCAATAATCGTGTCTCAGATTCAAAGACGCGATAAATCGCGTCTCTACAATAATAACATTGTTTATCCACCCACAACCTCTCTCCGAATTCGGCTCAAAGAAGTATCCGTTATACCCAGGTAGGAGGCGATATGCTTGATCGGAGCGTGCTGGAGAATGGTGGGATGAGACTTCAATAAGGCTAAATAGCGATCCTTGGCACTGTCGGTGACCATCGAAATATTGCGCTGTTTGAGTTGAAAGGCATTTTGAACCAAACATGAACGTCCCCATTCTCTGAAAGCCTCAAGTCCATGAAATAGCTTTTGCACGGATTTGAAATCTATTTCCCAACAAACAGTGTCTGTAATTGCCTGAAAGGCTTCGTCGCTAGGCCGTCGAAGGAAGAAGGAAGACATGTCCAGAACCATCTGATCTTTTGAATAAAAACCTGTGCTGATTTCGTCGCCGGAATCATTGATCACGTAGGTTCGGATCATTCCTGATACCACTACCTGATACGAATGAGGGATCTGTCCGGCCTTCAGTATGAAGTCTCCTTTAGCATATTCAGCTTTTTTATAAGCAGAAACCACTATTTCTAATTCCTCGGCACTTAGTTTGCTATGGTGGAATAGCTCACATAGAGTTTCTTTATCAGTCATATATTTTATTCTGGAAAATAAAAAGTAATTTTACTCAAGTTACATGTTTCATCTTAACTCAATACGCTGGATTTCGATTGCACTTCTGCTTTTTGCAGTTGGGTGCGCTCCGACTTCTCCTCCGGCTGTAGATGAACTTGCTTCTCTGATTCATACTGATAATCTCGACAGATTCGCTCGCGATCTTGAGATGGACAGTATCGACCAATTTACGGCTGATAGCACATCACTTATGAGCCTTGCTGTACGCAATGGTAAATTAGACTTTATTGATGCGCTAATCGAAAAGGGAGCTGATGTGAATATCGTAAACCGTGACGCATTGGCTCGTACGCCTATTATCGATGCGGGCGAAGGTGATAATCCTCAGATCGTCAATAAGCTTATCGAAGCAGGAGCAGATGTGAACTTTCAGGATGCTAACGGCGACCACGCGTTGAACCGCGCATGTGTAAAAGGGAGCTATGAGATTGTTAAGATTTTGCTGAAAGCCGGATCGAGAACGGACCTTAAAAGCGATCAGGCAGATCATTCGATCACAATCGTTCAGCATGGCTGGCATGATCACTTGCTCGACTTATTTGTGGCTGAACGAAAAGGCCTGCATGTTTCTACCAAAGAAGAAGATCGCCTGCTCCTGAGTCTGGATAGGGGAGAGTTGGATTATTTCAAATCTGCCATCAAAAAAGAACTCGTCGAAACGACCGACGAAGCTGGCACAACGCTATTGGGAATCGCCGCAGCGAAGAATTATGAGGGGATCGTTTCCATATTGCTGGATCTGGGCGCAGATATTGATGCTATTAATCCTGGCGGCCAAACGCCTTTGGCGAGAGCGGCCTATTACGGAAATACTGCTATCGTCAAGCAGTTGTTAAAAGCCGGTGCTAATGTCAATTTGTCCAACGCCCGATACCATGTGACGCCATTGATGGCTGCGGCTATGGGCGGACAAGTAGAGACAGGCAGTCTGCTCCTACACGCCGGAGCTGATCCCGCATTGCGCGATGCCCAAGGCCGCAAAACCGCCCTCATGTGGGCAAGCTTCTACAATCATACTGCCTTTGTGAAGTTACTGAAAGCCAAGCGCGTTTTTGCGTTGAGTAAGTAGGCTTTTGACACAAACGGCAGACACTTCACCCTTCTTTCCCCTCCCACATAATCAGGTTGGCTACACAATCGTGGATTTCCAGGGGACTTTGCCTTCTGTAACTAGCGGTCAGTTTTGATGGCGCTTGACCTTAAAAGGTCAAGCAATAATGATATAAATAGGTGCTAAAGCCACAAGAAAATGCAACTGGCTTTAGCCCTCAAATCTTTCCCTATTCTCTGGAGGAAGGTGCGATTCTGCGTTCTAAGCCTGAGTATCGTCAGTATCTGGCAACAAGTATCGAGGAGCAAGTATCAAGTAGAAAAAAAATAGAATAACGACTTAGTGTAAGCAACCTTTGGGTTAGGTTGGGGTTGGGTACGCATGTGCTCAACCCTTTTTAAGATATAAAATCTAACATTGTTATACGGCTTATTTTGGTCGTCTTTTGCAAAAAAGGGCACTTTCTCGAATGCAAATCCATTTTGAATTGTTAATCAATAACTTAGAGGGGTGCTTTCATGGTTTTATGAACATATCGAAACAAGTCCAGGACTGGTGATTTTCCTGGTTGTAGGTGTGCCTTTTATTATTCGAGCACTCATAAATTATAGGCTTTTGGATGAGCATGGATATGAGGCTACAACTGCTTCCCAATCGATTTTCTTCTTTTGGCCTAATTTGAAGGAGGTCATTCCACGATTTCGTTGGTTAGCCGTAATCAGTAACCTACTCGCCGTCTATTTTCTTTTAGGATTTCTTCTTCTTTTGTGGCCAGTTATCAAAAAGAGCTTTCAGTTATGATTCATTTTTCTAAGTGCTTCTGCACTTTCGTTTTACTCCTTTTAACAATAACACAGGCCCAAATCCATCACGTCGAGCCACCACACTGGTGGGTGGGAATGCGCCATACAAGCTTACAGCTTTTGGTTCATGGCAATGATATCGGAACCCTGAATCCAAGTCTCACTTATGAAGGTGTTACCCTTACCAAAGTCTCTAAAGGCGATAGCCCTAACTACCTTTTTATTGATCTCGAAATAGCCGAAAATACCAGCCCAGGCAAGATGCTCATCGCTTTTACGCGACGAGGAAAACGGGTGTATGATTTCCAATATGAACTTAAGCGTCGCCCGCGTAAAATGCCTGACTATCAGGGCTTTGACGCAAGTGATGTGATCTATTTGATAACACCAGATCGCTTCGCTAACGCGACTCCAGGCAACGATTCTGATGTTAATCTACGCCAGCAAGGCATCGACCGAAATGACCACTACGCACGCCACGGCGGCGACCTCGCTGGGATCACTCAGCACCTGGACTACATCGCCGAGATGGGATTCACCGCGATATGGCCAAGCCCGATGTTGGAAAACAATATGAAGACACAATCCTACCATGGATATGCCATTACAGACCTGTATAAAGTTGACCCGCGATTTGGTACCCTGGAAGAATACAAAGCACTCGCCGATGAAGCTCGCGAACGCGATATCAAACTGATCATGGATGTCGTGTCGAATCATTGTGGTTCTGGCCATTGGTGGATGGAGGATTTACCTTTTAGCGATTGGTTGAATTATCAGGATTCGATAGTTACGACTTCGCATCGTCGCACGGTGAATCAGGATGCTTACGCCTCGGAGGCTGATCGTAAAAAGATGACCGGAGGCTGGTTTGTCCCCTCGATGCCAGACCTGAATCAAAGCAATTCTTTTATGGCTACATATTTGATCCAGAACAGCATTTGGTGGGTAGAGACGCTTGGCCTGGGTGGCATTCGTCAGGACACCTGGCCATATCCAGACAAGCAATTTCTGGCCGACTGGTCTTGCCGAATCATGAAGGAATACCCCAATTTCAATATCGTAGGGGAGGAGTGGAGTTACAATCCACTGCTGGTTGCATACTGGCAGCAAGGCAACCCCAATAAGGACGGTTATCAGACTTGCTTGAAAAGCACGATGGACTTTCCCATGCAGAAAGTATTGATGGAATCGCTTAATGAACCCGAGCGTTGGGACAAAGGCTTGGTAAAACTTTACGAAGGCCTCGCCAATGATTTCGCGTATGTGGCACCACAGGACCTACTCATCTTTGGTGATAATCATGACATGAATCGCATCCACACTTCGATGGGGAATGACCCTGCTAAAACCAAAATGGCCGTTGCCTGGCTATTGACCATGCGCGGTATTCCTCAGCTATATTATGGCACTGAAATCCTGATGGAGAATAGCGCCAAGCCAGGCGATCACGGCCTTATTCGTTCTGATTTTCCTGGTGGCTGGAAAGGTGATTCTATAAATGCATTTACCCAGAAAAACCTTTCTACTGAGCAGCTCGACATGCAAAACTATGTACAGACCTTGCTGAATTGGCGGAAGAATAAGTCATTAATCCACAACGGAAAGACCAAGCATTTTGCTCCTGAAAATGCCACCTATGTGTACTTTCGCTATGAAGGGGAACGCGCCGTAATGGTTGCGATTAATCGTAGGCCAGAGGCTGTAACGCTTGATTTGGCACGTTTTAAAGAAATAATAAAGCCAGGAACTTCTGCGCAAAATGTCATGACTGGAGAACGCATTCAGCTAGGCCAATCCTTAAAACTTGCTCCTGAAGCAGCTACAATTTTGGAGTGGTAAATTGTTGTTGGGTGGATTGCTTACCAATCATCCATGACAAGCCAAGTACTAAAAAAATAAAGCAGGCAATTTTGAAAAGCCTCATGCTCGATCCATTATAAATAGGGAGTTTAGTCTCGCCAATAATCACCATGTGAGCCCAATAATATGGGTGAGCTTTGAGGGCGTCAGCTTGATTTAGATATTGCTTTTGAGAGAGTTGCATGGCTTCATCCAGTCGCTTTCCTGCAGCAATCTTCTCATGAAATTGGGTGCTAATCATGTAACTGGAACGGTCCTGGGCTTGCCACATCGTAGCCATTAGGCTGGGGGAGCCAGCATATTGGAATCCACGAGCAAGGCTCATCAGGCCATCTCCCTGGGTAAGCTTACCTTGGCCAGTATTGCATGCGCTTAAGCAAATGAGCTTGTTACGGAAATCCATTCCGAACACCTCCTCCAAGAATAAACTTCCGTCTTCCTGCATGTCCGTTGGCATTGTAAATAGAATACGTGAAAGCTCAGGAGTAGCTTCATCGAGCAAGGCATGGCTGGCGATGTGAATAATACCAAATTGATCGAATAGCTTTTTGAAGTTGTGCTCAGTTGCATCCTCATGGACCAATAACTTTCCTCCATAGATATTATAAATTCTTTGTGCTTCCTCAAGTGTCCATGCAAGCGGATTAAGTCCATCTCGTACACTATCGGTTGGTGAGGTGCTATTTTGGACTTCAAAAAGTGGTGAAATGGCAAGTGCCTTAAAGGGGATGTCCTGAGGCCTGTTTTGCAATAAAGAAGTAGCAGAATAGGTATAGCTAATGGAGTGTGATTTGATCAAATAGGGGAGTGCTTTGTAGCTGGTAATCTTGTCCGATTTGTCTGATATCAATGCGCCAAAGGGAATAGTGTTCAATATCCCATGAGGAATAATAGTCAAATGCTTAGGGTTAAGGCCGTTTTGTAGTACAGGTTCTTCTATGAGCTTTTGGTACAAAAAATAAGCATGATCCTTGTAGCTTATAAATTGTGATTTTGCACCTTCCACTTCTGGAATTTGCTTGACAATATCACCCATTGCCTTCAGTCTATCCAAAAAGGATTTGTCAAGTTTTGTCCTATGGAGCAAGGTTTGATCACCAGACAACACAAGCGTAAAGATTGCACTATCCGTCATGAAATAATGAAGCAAAGCATGTCCTTGGACAGGCATTATTCTTTGCTGTACCTGTGCGAGGAGTATCGGTGCACTTTGTCGTAACAAGTAATTTTTCAGGGCAGGGTCTTGTGCTTCCGCCTTCACTTTTAATAAATCTATTTCGACAGTGGTTTCGGCAAGTAAGCGATCGGTATCTTCGTTTGACTGAGTAGAATCTTTACTTTGTATCCTAAGCTGCGCGATTTGCTGTTCTAGACTATCAACCATTCTCGCGATGTTTCCCACCTTACTGGCAGCGCTGCCGATGGTACTTTGTTGGTGAAGTATCATCGCTTTACCCTGCTCCATAATCTGGAATGCCTTTGCGAGGTATTGGTCCTGTTTTGTTTGATCAAAAAGTATATAACAAGCCTTCATGCCATATAGATAGGTAGGATAATCCTCTTCCAGGGCTTGCACTCTATTTCCTTGATTTCGAAGGCTGAAGATGATTTTTTCCTGTTGCGCGATTGCTGCTGACACATGGTCCAGCGCCCGCTGCGCCCAGATGCGATCGCCCGTTTGATCATGATATATAAGGAATTGCTTGGCTTTTTTTCGCAAACAACTAACCACCCATGTTTCTCGATCGTCCTCATTCAGTACAGGTACTTCATATATGTCTTCGGACTTAAAATAAGGCGCAAACGTTTGTAATGATCGATGAAAAGAGGCTAAAGCCAAAGAGTCATAACCTGCATCGAGGTAATAATCTCCCAGCCAAAAGTGCCGCTTGGCTGTAGGCCGACCTTCTGGGCCGTGGAGTTCGGATAGGATGGATAATTTGAGTGATTTTTTTGCATACTCAATTGCTTTTTTAGATTCTCCTTTTTCTCCTGCAACAGTAGCCAGGAAGTCGATTGCCGAAATCACTTCATAGTGCGCTGAATCCCCCTCAAAATAGTTCAATACGATTTTGATTGCCCGGTCAGCGATGTCTTGCGCTTTATCTAACTCCCCATTATGGATATAACATTCCCCAAGTCCCATCATCACATGGGGTATCTTTGATTTCATCAGGTTCTTCTGTTTAAGCAATGCCTCGTAAATAACCTGTGCTTTGTCAAAACGTCTGACAAACTCATAATTTGAGGCCAATGCATCACGTATTCCTGTATTGTAGAGTTCTGGATTGTATGGGGCTGATTCCCTAAGGTGGATTCCTCTTTTATGATATTGAATGCCTTGTTCAAAATCACCTTTTCTGGCCCAAACACTTCCTATTTCCTTATAACAAATCATAAGATTCCTGTTTGGGAGAGAATCTTTAGGGAATAGAGAGATCGTTTTTTGATACGCTGATAGTGCTTTCTCCAACATGATTTTATCGGACATGAAAACATAATAGTATCCTAAAAAAGCACCCGCAGTGGATATCGTGGAACTGGTGAGTTTATGGCGCTCATATAACTGAATAGCTTGCTCAAATTTTTCAATAGCAGTAGGCATTTGACCTTCTAGATTGAAAAACGCAATAGCTCCCTGTCGCTGCAAACAATCGAGGAAATAATGATTACCAGTGTCCTGATTGGCTCTGAGTTGGTCCATAACTGCTTCATAAGCAGCCATACTTTCAGTCCATTTTTTTTCTTTCTCCAGTTTTTTCGCTTCTGTTATTCCTGCTTTAATATCACTTGGAGGTGTAGCAAGCAGGCTACCACTCAAACTGAGCAGTAGCAGAGTAATCATCATTACATTTCGCATAATCTAATGTCTCTGTGGAGGTAATTTCTTAATGTTTTCTAATAATGTATGTGCCTTAATTGCGATTTGATCCTTCCCCTTTTCTAGATATTTGAGATGGAGTGTTGCGTTTTGTATATCGTTTTTTTGAATAAGCGCGAGTGCCAAAAGCCAGCGCGCTTGGTCACCGTATAAGAAGTCGTCCCTATTTACAATTAGCGTAAGATAAGAAATTGCTTGTTGAGAATTTTCTGTTGCCATCAGACAATTTGCAAGGTAGAATTGGGCTGTGACGTTACTCGCGTCCTGGCGAAGAATTGTGCGAAAATGCTGGCTTGCTTCAGCGTAATCTTGTTGCTGATAGGAAAGACTGGCTTGCTGCCAAAGGTCTTGAGCCTGGCTTTCGCCACGGGCAACCTCAAGTCCACTGTCATCATAAGGAACAAAGTTTTGCTCAAAAATGGTCGTATGATTGAGCTGCTCTTTTGCGAAAAATAGTGGATATATAACAGCGATAAGTGCAAGACCTGCGGCGATAGAAAAGGCTACCTGAAAGCCTGGCCTAAGCCATAAAGGCTTGATAATACGTTGCTGATTTTGCGCTGAAATTTGTTCGACTAGAGCCTCTTTGCGAAAAAAGCTGTCGCTTTGCTCGTGAAGCAAGCGCAGGGTTTCTACTTCTTCTGCAAGCGCAGGTTCAGCCTTAACCCTCGATTCAAAAGCTATCTTTTCATCTGGCGACATCACTCCGTCGAGATATGCCGCAATCAGTTCGATATGTTCAGACTCATTCATGAAAAAAACGTTTTTAGAAGCCGATTGGAAGCAGGGTCTTTTTTAATTTTTTCTTTCAATCGCTTCAGACATTTATATTTCGCTGTGCGTGCTACTTGGGCATTTTTATATCCAAGTTCCTCGTAGAAAGCTACAATCTTGCGATTACTTTGGAAAGACATTTTAAGCAAATCTACACAAGGCTTTCCAAGTTTTTCCATAAGCTGCCAACTTGTAGTTCTGAGCTTGTCACGTTCGTCTTCTTTTCCCTCATTGGCCCAGTCACTAGGAGGTTGATCCAGCCTTTCAAAATCAATATCTGAAATGGGAATACGATTCTGAAGTTTCCCTTTTTTCAGTCCTATATGCTTACAGATTGTAAAGAAGTAGCCCCCAATATTGGCATTTTCTTTCACCTTTCCTTTCCGTAAGGCGTCCAAAAAAGTCAAAATTCCATCATGGAAAACATCTTGGATGTCGGCCTTTCCCAGGCCATACTTTGAAAGATAGCTTGATACTCCTGCGAAATACTGATTGTATAAAAGCTTGATAGCATCATTTACCTTGCCTGGATCAGGAGAGAGTAAACCGCTATAAGAGACCTTCTCTATATGTTGTTTGTCATCAATAGCCATTTGGTATCAAAGTATAACCCTAAAAATGTGAATTCTGCAGACGAATAAAAAAAACAATAAAATTCTATTCTGAATGGGTTACAAAATAGAGATATAAAGATACTAGCTGTTGTAAGCACTCATCAAGTACAGTTTGAGTGCAAAGTACATTACAACTTATTATCATGAGACAAACTATTTTTACCCTACTTATGTGCATTACAGCATCCTTAATGCACGGAAACATCATCTTCACTGACATTAGTCCCGATACTGTAATTCAGCCTCCTTCTAATAATACCTATGATGGTCGCTTTTCAGTCGATATGAATGGAAATGGGCAAGACGACTATCGATTCGTTAGTACATTCGGATCATCAAGCCGGTCCGCAAGAATTATCCTTAATATGTTCAACAGCACTACAGGAGAATATAATGAGGCGATTTTTTTACCTGGATTTAATACTGACTCCGTAAAGCCACTTGCTTATAATACCAACATTGCTGCCTCTAGTACAGGTTGGGTAGGGCGCGCTAATTTTAATCCTAATATTTGGGAAGCCGCTGCGCCAAACTTTATGGGCCTGGGCGATAAATATATCGGAGTCGGATTCCATATTGCAGGGGTAATTCATTATGGATGGATTCATGTAAACCTGGACAATAACCGCGTACTCACGGTGCGAGGCTTTGCATATGAAGATCAGCCTGGTGTTGCCATTCTAGCTGGAGTAGGGCCTGTTCCTGCAACCTCTGTTAGCGTTCAGGGACAAGGAGGTGTAACCACCATCCCGGTTCTAGGAAATAGCCTTCAGATGGAAGCGACGATCATGCCTGCCAATGCTACAGTACAACAGGTGGCATGGTCTGTAACCAACGGCTCGGGTGCTGCTACGATATCACCTTCGGGGCTACTCACCGCGGTAAGCGGAGGTGCAGGAACTGTAA
>JBGCFB010000343.1:0-5782 GCA_045106685.1 Bacteroidia bacterium
CTTAAGCCCTTTGCTTCGCGACGTATGGCGCAGACGGCGAATTGCCTTTTCTTTAATCTGGCGTACACGCTCACGTGTTAGATCAAATTTCTCTCCGATTTCTTCAAGCGTAAGGGAGTGCTCTACACCGATACCGAAGTATAAGCGGATGACTTCAGCTTCGCGCTGCGTAAGTGTGCTGAGCGCACGACCTACTTCACGACCAAGGCTTTCGTTCATCAACTCATTGTCTGGATCAGGTTCGGAATCATTTTCCAAAACATCCAACAGACGGTTTTCCTCTCCCTGAACAAATGGCGCATCAACCGAAATGTGACGACCAGAAATCTTCATGGTGTCCGCGATCTCGTCCTCGCTCATATTTTCGAGCACCTCCGAAATCTCTTCTGGTGAAGGCTCGCGCTCATATTCCTGCTCTAGCTTAGAGAAGGCTTTACCGATTTTGTTCAAAGCACCTACACGGTTAAGCGGAAGACGTACGATACGACTTTGCTCTGCAAGTGCCTGAAGGATACTTTGACGAATCCACCAAACGGCGTATGAGATAAATTTGAAACCACGTGTTTCATCAAAACGCTTAGCGGCTTTGATAAGACCGAGGTTTCCTTCATTGATCAAGTCACCTAGCGAAAGACCCTGATTTTGATACTGCTTAGCTACCGACACCACAAAACGAAGGTTAGCTTTGGTAAGCTTTTCCAACGCAATCTGATCACCCTGCTTAATGCGACGGGCGAGTTCTACTTCTTCATCGGGGGTTAGCAGCTCTACCTTGCCTATTTCTTGCAGATACTTATCCAGTGATTGGGATTCACGGTTGGTTATCTGCTTACTGATTTTGAGCTGTCTCATTTAGGTATATATATTTAAAATTGGGTCAAAGGAATGTGATGGAACAACGCGCAAAAATATGGCTTTAGCATTCCATTAGCAAATGCATCTGAAAAGTACTGGATTCTTAAAAATTTAGACGAAATTTACGCCTCCAAGTTACTTATCTGCTTACTGTATACGTCAATTGTGAAGCATACGTTAGGCTTCGATTCTCTATCCTTGCATTATGTTAAAAGCATCGGAACTCATTCAAAACGCTGATGGCAGCATTTATCATCTTAACCTTTGCCCTGATGATATTGTTCCACGAATCATCTTTGTGGGCGATCAGGCACGTGTAGATAAAGTTGCCGACCACTTTGATCAGGTACGAACACGTGTTCAAAAGCGAGAGTTTTCTACTGTCACGGGAAGCTTTCAGGGAAACGAATACACCGTCATTAGTACAGGCATAGGAACGGATAATGTAGATATCGTATTGAACGAGTTGGATGCGCTGTTTAATATCGACTGGGAAACTAAGACAGTTAAGGCTGATTTTACCCAGCTACATATTTTGCGATTTGGTACTTGCGGAGGCTTGCGCGCCGATGTGCCTGTTGGGTCGATGGTTTTGTCAAATTTTGCTATTGGAGGCGATGGCCTCCTGGGATATTATCATATTCCTGGTCATGAGTCTGTTCAGGAACGCGTAGATGCCTGGCAAGCCAAGCATGTCAGAAACCTTCCCCGGTTATTTGGGGTAGGGGCAGGGGCCAGTTTTATCCAAACGGCCAGGGATCACTTCCCAAACATCCATCACGGAGGAACATTTACCGCCGCAGGCTTTTATGCACCCCAAGGCCGCAATCTGGGAAGAGCAAAACTTACCGTGCCTAATTTGCCTGAAAAGCTGGCAAGCTTTGATTGCTGTGACCTTCCTATTGTGAATCTGGAAATGGAAACAGCCGGAATTCTTGGCCTTGGTCATGCGCTAGGCCACGAAATGGGCTCGCTTTCCGTCATTCTTGCTAACAGAGCACAGGGTACCTTTGCCGAAAACCCTGCTGAGGAAGAAGCACGGTTAATCGAAACCGGTTTGTCGCTTTTTCACAAAACTCTTCAAAACGCCTAGTCTTAGCACATGAACGCACGCAACATACTAGGACTTATCTGGAGCCTGATCGAAGCCAAACCTTATCGCTGGCTAATGCTTCTATTTGTCATGCTTGAGATAGGGCTTATTACGGTCTATCAAAATCATTTTGGATGGTACTGGAGCCCCGCGATATTTACCTTGTCCTCGCTGGCAATCGGTATTATTCCACTCTATATAAGTACACGGGATAAGTCATTGGCAAATAGTGGTGCCCATCTCGCTGGCAGTGCAAACGTACGGCTGATACTGATCGCGGCTGTGGGGCTCATAGGCGCATTCTATACATTGTCATGGATGTTGCCGATTTGGGAAGCGCATCCTATTAAGGTGAGTGAATCCGATGTGATTCCGTCGGTGCAGCTATTTGCTCAGCGCCTTATGGGCGGAGCCGATGGCCTTCCGGTATATGCGCCCTACGACGGATTCGGATATCGCCTCGATCCAACCTATCTGCCTTTTCAATGGCTTCCTTTTGTTATTTCTGAAAAATTGGGCGTTGATCCGCGATGGGTGCCTATCGGAACCTGGCTTATCGGGCAAGCCTTCTTTCTAGCCTACTTGGTAAAGCGCAAGCTTAGCATTGTCTGGACCTTGCTGATTGCTGCGCTTCCTTTTATCATTTTAGAATTGATTAATCGCGCTCAGCCTAATATGCTCTACCAGACCATCGAATTGATGGATGTAGGATATTATATGTTTCTGGGTTGGAGTTTGTTGAGGGGGGGACTTGCTGCGAAAGGGGTTGGATTTATATTGACCTTGTTATCGCGCTTCTCGCATATATTTTGGGCGCCGTTTTACTTTTTAGGATTATTTCTCACGAATCAAAAAGCTAAGTCGATTAAGCTTGGTGTAATGATTCTCCTGGGAATCATATTGGTCTATATCGTTCCTTTTCTCTCCCAAGACTGGGAGAGCTTCACGCGTGGCCAAGGGCATTATACACGTGCCGCTCTGGGAGCATGGTCTATCAGCTGGGATGATAGCCCGATCCCGTCAGATTTGAGACATGGCGCAGGACTTGCCATCTTCTTTTTTCAGGGTGATGAAGTTCCATTGGAAGACCAAATCAATACGCTACGTACGCTTCACCTTGGCTTCAGTATAGGCATGGCGCTCCTTGTTGGGCTCGGTTATCTCTTTTACTTCAAGCATCGATTACAGGCTGAATACTACTTCTTATTTGGCTTGAAAATTTACTTTGCTATTTTTTATGGCTTTATCCAGGTTCCCTATACATACCTATATCAGGTGCCTGTTTTCCTGTCATTGCTCGTCCTGGTGGCAGCAGGCGGAGGCCGATTGCTAAGAAAATAGGCGAAAACGGAAATATTTTTGGCGATTACACGGAAATGTCGGAATTTTAAATCTGTGCCAAATTTGGTTATATGAAATTATCGATAGAACATTTAGCAGCTCTTAGTGAAACAGGAAGCCGCTTTTTAAACGAAGACCGCCTTTACCCTAGCCAGATAGACGCGGCCGAAGATATACCTCAAGTTGCAGGACTGTACATGGTTGCAGATGGAGCTGGAGGACAGGAAAAAGGAGATGTTGCTGCCCGAATTGCCATTCAGGAATTTGCGCGCTATATCCATACTTTTCCACCTAAAAATGCTCAAATAACCTACGGTTTTTTGAGCGCTGCGCTTTTACGCGTAGAAGAGGCTTTTCACCAACACATCACACATCATCCTGAAGCAGAAGGAATGGCTACAACCATTACCCTGATGTATGCAGACGATAATGGTGTTGCAGTTGGTTGGATAGGAAATAGCCGCTTATATCATATCCGCAATGGAGAAACACTTTTCCAGACCCGTGATCAGATGGTGATCCAGGATATGGTAGCGCATGGTAAGTTGAGCCAGGAAGAAGCAGAAGCCCAAAAAGGAAACTTTACACAGGCTCGCATGATTCACGGCACAGCACAGCCTACCGATCTTGATTTTAGATTTATTGCTGCTGATGAAATTGAAGAAGGAGACACATTCTTGCTTTGTACGGATGGTGTTACCAAAGAAATTTCAGATAAGGAGCTTCAAAATATTATTGCCGGACCACAAAAGGCCGACGACCTAAAAGCAGAACTGATTCGCATAGTTGAAAACGAAAGCAGTGATAATTATACTGCCTTAGTAGTCGAGCTTTCGAAAGTTGCTGAAGGCGCGAAGGAAATTCCATTGAAAGATTCTCCGGCGATCGTGCCGGGTGCTTCTATATCAGACGATGTGGAGCTAGATCTGGATGATCTTGAAGAACCGCCAGCGGCGGTAGAGGCGATTGCTGAGCCTGGTGGCACCAGCATTCTGGATCGCTATGCAAGTAATGATGTCGAAACGGTTGAAGAAGCTGCGCCTAGCCAGTCTGAAGGAGGAACGTTGTTAGAACGAATTCAGGCAGAGAAAGCCGCTGCTGCAGCAGGAATCGCTGCTACAATAGATTCGGACTCGCAGGAAGAAGCTTCCACCAAGGAAGAGTCTGGTTCTGCCGGAAATTCTCGCCCCGATATTAGCCCGGAGCCTCATCCTGGATTTTTGCAGCGCTATGGCATCCCGCTTCTTCTTGGGGCTTTGCTAATTGCTGCATTAGGATATGCGCTGAATAATTTGGGCGGAAACGAAAAGCATGATCAGTATGTCGCTGCTTTACAAAAATCACGGAATGCCCAAAACCCTGACTCTGTCTTGTTCTATGGAAATAAAGCTCTGGCGCTAGCAGAAAACGACAAGGATAGGAATGCCGCAAAGAACATGATTCAAAAAGGCACTAAAGATATCAAGCGAGATATTCTAGCATTGCAGGATAAAGCCTCTATGCACTTGGGGCAGGTTAAAGAAGGTGGGTATGCCGATCTGTGGCAGGCTCAGGAATATCTTGATGAGGCAAAATCAATGTATGGTAATGCGCCTCATGATGCACAAAATAAAGCACAACTCGCCGAAATCGTCGCACTCAATGATTCTGTAGCCGCAATGATTGCAGCGATTAAAGAGCCTGTTCGTGTAGCGCAGCTTTTGAGCAAAGCCGAGGAGCTTTGCAAAAGTGGATATGGCGATGAAGCGGATCGCTTCTTTGTTCATGCTCGTGATATGATCGGTGATGACAAAAAGCTCATGGCTAAGTTTACTGCGATCAATGAAGCCTGTTATCCGCCAACGATTGCGACGCGTGGCAACCTGGAGTCTCCGGAAGCAACGGAAGAGCCTGCGACAACTGCTACGCCAGCCAAAACGGAGTCAGTAGCAGCAAATACAAGCGCTGATAACAATGCAACTCCTGCAGTTACAACCGATGCTTCAGTTAGTAAACTAGTCAAGCCTACCAAGGCCCAACTGGAATACTTGGAAAAGGGTATTGCGCTTTTTGAAAAACAACGAATCTCTAACTCTAACTATGAAGCCACAAAAGCGGCTGAGTATCTGGATAAAGCTGGCCCAGCTCGTACTGGTGCTGCTGCCTATATGCTTTCGGTTTTATACAACCAAGGCAAAGGAGTTAAGGAAAACGAGGCTAAGGCCTTTGAATATTCGAAAGAGTCTGCACTCAAAGGATATCCTGGAGGACACTATGTCTATGCTTCTATTTTGTTGAAGAATGAGAACGTGGTAGACTCTACTACTGCGAAAAAATCCCTCAATATAGCGGCAAGCAAAGGCCATCCTGATGCAACGAACTTGCTATATCAGATTATGCAGCCTACTGCTCGCTTGAGACCTTAGTAAAACTCGAAAAATAACTTCATCATTTTGCTTGATCTTTTGTCTTCATACTGCGTCAAAAAAGTATCGAATAGCACGCTATTCTCAA
>JBGCFB010000344.1:0-22229 GCA_045106685.1 Bacteroidia bacterium
GGAAATGCGAATGCATTCTTGACACCACGCTGATCCTTGGCCTGACCACGAAGGTTATTTCCATAGTCAAACACAATCGAACCACGATCCTGAAGTTCGATCATCAACTTGACGTGGTGCGCCATCGTGTCAAGTGAAACGCTCACATATTCGTCTGGATTTTGCTCGCGCAAGACATTGGCTTCTTCCACACTCATATTTTCAGGGAAATAGCCGATAAGCGGATCGTGCGCAGAAGTCTGGTCAGTGAGTGTGTCCACGGTAATATTACGATCGATAAGACGCTGAAGTAAGTCCACAGCATTACCAGGCCAACCAATCGAAATGGCTTTGCCCTCTTCTTTTGCTTTGACTGCAGCATCGATCGCCTCGTCGATATCGTGGATCATGTGATCGAGGTAGCGTGTTTCCAGGCGACGCTCGATACGCCATTCCTCCATTTCGGCTGCGAGGCATACCCCTTCGTTCATGGTGATCGCGAGTGGCTGTGCGCCACCCATGCCTCCAAGTCCGGCAGTTACATTGAGTTTGCCTTTGAGGCTAGCACTTCCAAAGTGCTTTTTGGCGAGTGCTGCGTAGGTTTCGTATGTTCCTTGCACGATGCCCTGCGTTCCAATATAAATCCATGAGCCTGCGGTCATCTGTCCGTACATCATGAGGCCTTTGGCTTCGAGTTCACGGAAGTGATCCCAGTTGGCCCAGTTGGGAACGAGGTGGCTGTTGGCGATAAGGACGCGCGGAGCATCTGCGTGCGTCGGCAAAATGCCGACAGGCTTGCCCGACTGAACCACAAGTGTTTCGTTTTCTTCCAGATCACGTAGCGCTTTCAGAATAAGCTGGAGGCTTTCGTGATCACGCGCTGCTTTGCCTATTCCGCCATACACAACAAGGTCATCACGACGTTCTGCAACATCAGGGTGGAGATTATTCAGAAGCATGCGATAGGCCGCTTCCTGTACCCAGCCTTTGCAGGTAAGCTCTGTTCCGGTAGGTGGGAGTGGGATATGATTTGTGGTTGTATGCATCATCGTGTGGTTTGAGTTGTGGGGGATTTGTATAAAAAGGCTAGCTGGCGGCAAAATTAACAAGATTTTACTTGTGTTAATGAGCTTAATAGCGATTGAAGCTTTTTGTTTATAAAACCTGCTTTATCCCTCTTTTTTTGCCAAAAACGAATAAATAAATGTGTCAAAGCCAGCAGCTAGTAGCTAATAGCCAGCAGCCTAACATAAAGGGTTAACCTTAATTTAACCTCCTTTCCACAATCATTTCCGATATTTGGCGCAAAGCTGATCCGCTATGCGCCAATTTTATTTTCTCTGTACCCTCTTTTTCTTCTTGATCAATAGCCTGAGTGCCCAGACAGGAACTCTTTCCGGCAAGGTAACTGACTCCGAAACAGGCGAGCCTTTACCTTCAGCTGCGGTGGTTATTATTGGTACATATAAAGGTTCCAATACCAAAGCGGACGGAACTTTTGTAATTAAGGATATCAAGCCAGGCGATTATAGTATCAGGGTCGCTTATGTAGGATATACTGAAAAGCGATTTAACGGAATTACCATTACTGCTAATAAGACAACAACGCTTAATGCTAGTATGGTCGAGGTAGGCTCCACGATCGACGAGGTCATTATTGAAGGTAAAGCAGGCTTGATCGACCTGGAGTCAGGGCGAAGTGAAACTGATGTATCAGCGGCGGACCTTGCCGAAATGAGCGCTAATGATGTACAAGACGTCGTCGCTATGCAAACGGGTGTTAGTGAAAACCCTGATGGTGTGCAGATTCGTGGTGGCCGTGTTTATGAAACTGAATATCTGGTTGAAGGGATTTCTGCACAGGATCCACTTGCAGGAACAGGCTTTGGACTGAGTGTTAATACAAAGGCTATATCAAATGTAAAGGTCATCACCGGTGGTGGTGGTGCCGAGTATGGTGGCGGTACTGCGGGGGTTATCTCGACAAGTATTCGCGAAGGCGGTGACAAAATACAATGGCAGGGAAGCTGGCGTCGCGATAACCTTGGTTCAAATGTCAATCAAGGCATGAGCTGGAATACAGACGATGTCAGCCTTAGCCTTGGAGGACCAGTTCCTTTTACCAAAAAGAAGGTTACATTTTTCGCTAGTGGAAATATGTTTTTGAGTGATAACTATTTTCGCTCACAGGCCAACCAACTCCACAGCTCCCTTTTTACAAATGATTCTATCTGGGCACCTCGCCAGGACAATCGCTGGTCCAATACCGTTAAGCTAGCATGGAAACTCAGCCCTGGCATGAAGCTCAGTTTGACCAACACGCATAGCTTAAACATTAACCAAAGTACACGTTCGCTTCAGATTATCGGAAACGACCAGATCGTCCGCCCGGGCTTTCAATTTAACTTTTCCAATGCCCTCGACAATGCCAATACTTACACACACAACTCCAATCTGAGTGTGCTGGACCTGCGTGGTATCCTCGGTGAGAAATGGAGTATGAGCCTCACCCTCGGAAGATTGTTTACGAACCTACGCGCAGACGCTAATGGTCGCCCGTTCCGTACTGAAACAGTCGACCGCATTTTTGATCCATCTTCTATCGTTACAGGAAATATTGATGTATTCAATCCTGACGACGAAGCAGTATATGTCTTTCCTGGCCCTGGTTTGATCAACAATGGTGGTATAGCCACACTTTGGCACGACCACTACGCTCAGGAATACACCGTCAAGTCCAAGTTTACTTATAAGACAAAAGATAAAGTCCACTACCTCAGCCTGGGCTTTGAACATAAAGAGCAAACATACCAGTGGATCGATGTGCAGCAGCCTTGGGTGGGCGCACCTATCCAGGTGAATGACACCTTGTCTACGCCTTCGACCAGTATCGGTCGTAGTAGTGATGTGTGGAAAGCTAGTCCTGGTACAGGTGGTGTGTACGTGCAAGACGAAATTCGCTACCAAGGTATCATCGCGACACTAGGTGTCCGCCTCAATTATTGGGCCCCGGGCAAGTTTGTAGACGAAGCCGTGGCCAATCCTGACGCTCCGGTCCTTGACCCGATTCGTGAAGCGTACCAGAAGCAGACGATCCCCTTATTCGGTCGTCGCTGGAAAGGCCGTCTTCTTCCGCGCTTGAATGTTTCATTTCCGGTGACAGAGAACAATGTGCTGTACTTTAATTACAGCCATGCCATGCGTCTGCCTCACCCGCGTTTTGTTTATGCAGGACTCGATCCGGTCCTTCAGGACCGCTCGTTCCTCTCTAGCCTGGGTAATCCGAACTTGAATCCTGAGGTGACGGTTTCCTACGAAATTGGCCTCAAGTCACAGATCAACAAAGACCTTGCGCTGAGCGCTACAGCTTTCTATAATGACAAGTTCGATTACATCGTGAGTCGCCGTATCGAGGTGCGCGATGCTACGGGCCGTTTTGTAGAAAAAACATTCTTTATCAATCAGGACTATGCACGTATTCGCGGTCTGGAAGTAGCCCTTACACGCCGTGTCGGCAACAGCCTGAGGGCGACGCTTTCCGGTGCGTATCAAATCGCTACGGGCAAGTCTAATACAGCAGCAGAATCAGCGCTCCAAATTCGTCAACAAGGATTTGTTAATACGACCTCGGAGCAGTTCCTGGCCTGGGACCGTCCATTCGATGTGAAGCTATTTGTAGCCTACACGCCGGACAGCACTCAGAATATCGGAAGGTTTCCTTTGAAAGGTTTTCGCGTGACGCTGAACTCGACATTGAAGTCAGGCCTTCGCTATACGCCACAACGCCTTCTCCGCACCAACGAAATCAGTGGCCGTCCGGAGTATGAGCCTATCGAAGATCAGCCTTTTGCGGCTGTGAGTGCGCCGTGGTTTTGGGCGAACCTTCGTATTAGCCGTGATATATTTTTGGGACAAAGAGGCCGTCGCGTGACATTCTCTTTCGAACTCGAAAACATCACCAACTTCCAGTCTGCTGCTATCGTGAATCCTGTTACAGGACGAGGGTATGAATTGGGTGATCCTACGCCGCTATCATGGCGCGACCCGAATTTCCCTGACCCTCAGGACCGTGGTTTACCACCGACGAATCCCGCGCGATTCCTTCAGCCAAGACATGTGTGGTTTGGTATTGAGGTTGGCTTGTAAAAAGCTTCGCTGTTCGATGCTCATTTTAAGATCGAACAGCGAGGACTTTTTAGGTTCTACTGTGAAAGATCATTAATGTGTTTCAGCAAATTTACCAGATGATCTTCGCAGTGGGCACTCATGGCAAACTGAAAAAACCACAAAGCATTCTGTTCGCTGGTATTTTCCATGCGCCATTTGACCTTAAGTTCATGGTAAGTGTTATTCTTTTCTAAAAAGACAACATAACACAAAACAACCCCAATGCCGCAATAATTGAAGTAGCGATACCTAGCCTTTTGGATTGGAGCCAGCCCGACATGCCAACTACAACCATAAGCGCGATGATGCCTAGAAGGAATGCGATTATTCCTGTCGCTTGAGGAAGCATAGTATCTGCCTTGGTGACTGGGAATGGGTAGCCGGGCGTTGTCATCATGGAGAGTTTTGTCATGGAAAAAACGGCTACGATGAAAGTAGTTGCGGAAAATGAAGCCCCCAAAATCAAAGCTTTTAGAATCCGACCATGATGTTTTGAAACGATAAGTGTTCCAAGTATTGCTGCTGAAAAGCCTCCCAGAAATGCACTGATAAAGATAATCTGAGTGGCAAGCTCATTGAGATAAGGAAGAGATAGTTCCATCATGATGATTGTTATAGGTGGACAAATGTACACGCTGCGCCGAAAAAACGCTCATTTTTTTGTCCACCTTCCTGGTTTTAAGTGCCTGACCAAGAGTGCATTGTATACATCGGTGTACCCGGAGCTTAAGGTGTTTTGCAAAAAGGAAGCCCTACCTTTTTGCCAGAAACCTCAAACTATGAAAACGCTTCTCGCAATTACAATCTCCTTATTAGCATTTGGAATCAGTATGATCGGCTGTGCCAGCGAACAGACAGAGCAGATCGCCTCCACCAAAGTCGAGGCAAAAGCCTCTAAGGCTGACCCCAATTTCTTCCCAGTCTATCCCAGCGGCTCAACACCTGCCGATAGCATCACCGATCCCCGCGATGGAGAACGCTACGCCACTCGGAAAATCGGCCGCGATACCTGGCTGGTCGAGAACATGCGCTACGCCGCACCCGGCTCCATGCTGAACCCTGATAATCCGTCGGCTTCCTATGGACGCTTGTACACCGTTATCGCAGCACAAACTGCCTGTCCTGAAGGCTGGCATCTGCCATCGGATGCAGAGTGGGACGCACTCGAAATAGCACACGGAATGCCAGACTCATTTGTACATAAAGGCGGCTGGCGCGGAGAACATGCCGTGCACTTGAAATCAACTTCCGGTTGGGATAAAGATGGAAGCGGAACCGATAGCTTAGGATTCAATGTGTTGCCTGCTGGTTACTTCTTTTCGGAAAAGATTGCGGGCGAAAATGCTGGTTTGGAAGGGCTTGGTTTTAGCGCTGGCTACTGGTCGTCGATGGTCGATAGCGTGGCCTATGCGCGATTTATGTTTGATGTGCGAGTCTTTGTAAACAAATGGGCTGATGAGCGTAATGAGTCAGAAGCAGCCTTAAGTTGCAGGTGTGTGAAGGATTAGTTCCGAAGGAACTAAGTCGTAAATCGCTAATAATCAATCGTCCACCCATCCACAGTGAACTCATAGGCTTGTAGAAAGCTCCTTCTTTTTGCTAATTGAAACAGCTACTTTAATCTAGCCCAAAATCAATGCAGCGAAACATCTTCCTTCTTAGCTTGGCGATCTTATTCCTGAACGCTTTCTCATACGCGCAGTACACCGCGGGTCAAACCTACTTTGGCACCAACAATTACATCGAATATCAAGCGGGAAGCCTGCCCATCATTATCTCCGCTCCGCATGGAGGCGATATGTATCCCGCCACGATTCCGGACAGGAGTTGTACCGGCTGTGTCACAGGCAATGATACCCGGACGATGGAAGTTGTTCGCGAATTGGCGGATGCACTGGAAGTGATGTTCGGTCAGCGCCCGCATATCATCATAAACAGGCTTGCCCGCATCAAACTCGATGCAAACCGGGCCATCGGCGATGCCGCCCTTGGCAACATGGATGCAGAAACAGCCTGGGCAGAATACCATACATTTATTCAAGCCGCAAAAGACAGTAATCGCGCACAATATGGGACAGCACTATATATCGATATGCATGGTCATGGTCACCCCAAGCAGCGCATCGAATATGGCTACCTCATGGGCGGAGCGCTATTGCGGAATAGCGATGCATTCCTCAATGCGAATAACAGCCAAAACGGATGCAGTATCAGGCATTTGAAAAATGTATTAAATCCCAGTGTTGACTTCTCCGAAATTCTGCGGGGAAGCGAATGCATGGGGGAATTGATCGCCGAATTCGGTTATCCTGGCACACCTTCCGCCTCCGATACAGCACCACTTGTGGGTGACCCATTTTTTAATGGAGGTTATAATACCGTTCGACATGGTTCCCGCGACAGCTCCGTAACCAATGGTGTGCAATTCGAATTGTACTATACAGGAATCCGTAACAATACTACCAACAGGGCGAAGTTTGCACGCGCAGCAGCCTGCGCTATCCGCGACTACCTCGATCGCTGGTTTTTTGACCTCGACAGCTGGTCGCCTGGTCATGTAGTAAGCTCGACTGCCGACCGCGGTCCAGGGAGTTTACGCGAAGCCTTGCTGGGAGCGGAAGACGGCGATGTGATCACCTTCTCTCCGACCCTGAATGGCGATACCATACGCCTCACGGACGAGCTACGGGTTTGTAGCAAAGTGACAATTCAAGGCCCAGGAGCCTCGCTGCTGGCGATTAGCGGAGGCGACTCTACCCGCCTGATGCGCATTCTCAAGACTGATTCGGCAAGTATAAAAGGGCTTAGCCTTGTTCGTGGCCGCGCTGTGGAAGGAGGAGATGGCGGTGGTATACTCGTTGAAGGAATTCTACACATGAACAATTGTACGCTCGCTTATAATCATGCTGAAGACGACGGTGGAGGCATGCGCATCGAGCCAGATGCGACAGCGTATATCGATAGCTGTATCATCGCAGGAAACACCTGTGATGATGACGGCGCGGGTATTTCCTTATCGACGGGTATACTTGTTTTGACAAATAGTACGGTGCGTGACAATGCCGCAACTTCCAGTGCTGGTGGTCTGCTTACGTTTGGAGATGCACGCATTATTCGAAGCACATGTATGAATAATACTGCGAATAATTTTACCGGAGGAATACACTGCGGTGGTGGTCAACTCAGCATGGAAAACTCAACCATCACAGGCAATTCGTCTACCAATCGAACGGGAGGTTTGCATGTGACAGGAGGTGCCATGGCTAATCTGAATTTTTGTACAATCGTAAATAATACCGCAGCTACTAACCGTGGAGGTGGAATTGCAGTTCTTACGAGCAGCAGCTGTACATTGGTAAATACGCTTGTCGCGTCGAATACTTCTCCAACTGAACCCGATGTATATATCTCCATAAGTAGCACTGTTGTATCCGGTGGGTCCAACTTTATAGGTGATTCCACAGGAAGTGGTTGGGCTCCGGCACCTGGAGATCAACTAGGGAATACCGCAGCGCCGATCAATCCTTTGATCTTGCCAATCACCAATAATGGCGGCCCCACCTTCACGGTCGCCCTCAATGGCGGTAGTCCTTGTGTCGATATGGGCAGCAATGCCATGGCACCCGCGACAGACCAGCGCGGCAGAAGCCGGATTTATGGAACTCAAGCTGATATCGGAGCATTCGAATTTCAGCCGCCTCTCAGCGTAGAGCAAGGTTCAGGCGAGCTTAGTTTTGGTGATGATAAAAAAGCCGATTTTACTTTATTCCCAAATCCCGCCACCGATCGTATTGAAGTGCAGTTTTTAGAAAAAGGAAGTTATCACATCACCATCGGAAATACGCTAGGGCAAATGGTTCTGGAGACCTTCTGGGCACATGCGCTATCGGGAAGCGTCGACGTGTCAGCATTGCCGGCAGGAACCTACTGGATCAAAGTGAATGGGAATATTACTTCGGAACGGATGTTTGTGGTGCGGAAGTAAAATTTAGTACGAGGACAAAACGTCAATACCCTGGTCGTTCTGAAACGCATTCAAGATTGTGTCATAGACCTTTTTGATGGTTTCTGTGGTAGGGATTTTCTTGAAAAATTTCCTAATAAATGGCTTTTGAGGATCAATGAATAGAATAAACCTATTTTCTTCTGACTCCTCATTCCGCAATTGAATGTAGACCGTGAAGTCAAATTGATCTAGTCTAAGTTCATAACTGTGATCGGTTGTGTATAGATCGGCCACTGCAACACCATTTTTTTCCAGCGCCTGTTTGACATATTCCGCGAGTCTTTTTCCAAATACTCCTGGATTAATATCATCTTCTTCATTTGGGTACGAAGGAAACAAATCTGATTTGATAGCTATTTCGGTGTTCATGATTTTTTATTCTAAAACTCCGCCTCAGCACTAAAACTCACCCGCTCCTGACTCACGGGATGCGTGAACTCCAAATAGGCGGCGTGCAAGTGAAGGCGGTCGGCTTTTTTGCCATACAAATCGTCTCCAATAATCGGCGTATTCAGGCCTGATGGGTGGGAGGCGTGGACGCGCAATTGGTGAGTGCGGCCTGTGATGGGGAAAAAGTGAATACGCGTTTTGCCATCTTCGCGCTGTACGACTTTCCACTTTGTGCGTGAGTTTTTGCCATGCTCATAGCAGACCATCTGTCGGGGTCGGTCGTCGAGATCGACGCGATGCGGCAAATTGATTTCACCCTCGTCTTCTTCTATTATTCCGTCCAGCAGCGCCGTGTAACGCTTCTTCACTTTGCGGCTAATAAATTGCCGCTGGAGCCTTTTGTGGACCTCTTTGGTTTTTGAAATAAGCAAAATCCCAGAGGTCGACATGTCCAGACGATGCACCATCATGGGGCCGGTCGCATCGGGATACATCGCACGTACGCGCGTGTAGACAGAGTCGTACAAGACCTTCCCCGGAACCGTCAAAAACTCTGCTGGTTTATTGATAACCAGGATGGCGTCGTCTTCAAAAATGATGTCTATCGCTTTGTTTTCAGAAGGGTTTTTCAAAAGCGGATTTTCATCCATTTCGATGCCTTCCAGCATATGGCCCAGGATAGGTTTGCAGCGCCCCTGGCAGGCTGGATAGAAATATTTATGCTTCCGGACTTCTGTTTTTGGAGAAATGCCCCACCAGAATTCCGCCATGGCAATCGGCTTGAGATCATGTAAAAAAGCATACTGGAGGAGCTTTGGCGCAGCGCAATCTCCTGAGCCTGAAGGTGGCTTTAGTTCATCGGTATTGGGGAATATTTCGGTTAGCCTTTTGACTTGTTTGTGCTGATTGAGAAATTGGTACTGATCAAAAATCTGTTGCTGAAGGCCGTTTGACTTGCGCTTTCGAGCATCTTTTAGCTGGGCGATTTGGGAGGTGAATATGCCCAGCGCTTTTTGGTGTCTCTCCAATTCTTCATTGCGATATTCGGTGAGCTCTCTGATCAGAAACTGGGCATTATGACTCTCCTGCTCCAATGTTTTTTTGAGCGCAACAAGTGCCTCAGGGCTTAGCGTCTTTTCGGCTTCTTCACGCTTTGCTTTTCGAGCCTTTTTGGCTCTTTTCATTTTCGCTTTTTGTTCCTGCAACTCTTCTTTTACAAAACGGGTGCGTGCTTCCAGGGTAGCTTTCAATTCGAGCAAGCGCGGCTCTTTTTCAAGCGTTTCTATCTGATGATTGATGATATTCAACTCAGCCTCTCCTTTGCGAAAGAAGCTATCCTTGGCGAGCATATCATATATCGGCGGCACAAATTTGGGCGGCACATATTGACCCAGCAATTTTCCAGAAAAAGCCGCTAAATACCCTAGTTCACCTTGCTGATTTTGCACAACCAAAACGCCGAACATTTTTCCTCTTGCCAAACCTTCTTTCCCTTCCTCTAACCCGAAATTATACTCGAATTTGGTCTGGTTTTCCAAATAATGCTGAAGCTCCGCCGCAGCAATTTCAGCCAGCGGATGAGGCTCGTAATAAAACGGAAATGTAAATGCGTCGGGAAGCGCTATTCCTGAAACATCTTCTTTGAATGGCTGAAAATGAGACAAGGTGGATTGTATTGGGATGCTTTTTTATAAAAAGAAGAAGCCGCAAAAATAACTATTTCTGCGGCTTCTTTACCATCTCATTTAAGGTGGCTTGTTTTAGTTTGAAAACAGCGCGTCAACCAATACAGACTGATTTCCATGAGAATAGGGAATAGTTAGGTTGCTCTGGATGCGCCAACTGCCATCTGATTGCTTTTCGCCTTGAATGCAGCCTACGATTACAGGTTTGAATTGATTTTCGACGCAATAGCAGATTTTTCGAAAATGTACATTCATGCTTTTGAGCTCGTCGTCTTCAACTGAGAAGCTGTTTTGATCTGATTTTAATTCAAAGACAAGGACATCGGTATATTCATCATCGATGATTTGCGGATCTCCTATTGTGCTATTGACCATCTGGAAAACTATTTTTTCACCGCTACCCAAGCCTTCTGTTTCTTCCAGGTCGACCTCCGATTGTGGAATGACATTGAATTCACATTCCCAATTATTCAGACAGACATTCGTGAGAATGCCAGAATACGTACTTTTTACGCAGGTGAAAGTACAGTTTTCGCAGGTGGGAATATCGGCTGTACACGCTTGAAATAGGGCTGCGACTAATAGTAAAAAGAATAAAATGTTCTTCATGGGTTTTTGATTTTAAAGAGCACTAAGTTAAGCGTATAGTTTTTTTTAGACGAATGGGAAACTCATTTCGCTGCGGCCTTCTTCTGTGTAAAATCAGTCAAGACCTCCCCATCATAGCGAAACAGCTGGCCATGCTGCCCGCCGAACCAGATATTCCCAGGCGTGTCCTCCATGATAAAGCTGATGCCATGAAAGTGCTGACCTTCATAGATGAATTCTGAAAAGGTTTCCCCACCTGCCCTGAGCGAAGCCGAAGGGTCATATATACACAGCCCGCCTCTACCACTTCCCAGCCAAATGCGTCCTTTCCTATCTTCATGCATGGCGATAGTATTGTTATTGCAAAGGCCGTCTGCTTCACTGAAATTGGTGAATGAGCCTGCGTTTAAGCGATCCAGACTTCCGGCCCTATTTCCCAGCGAACCGAACCAGATATTACCTTCGCGATCTTGCATACAGGTCCTCACCATATCATCGCTCAGACCATCCTCTGGCATGAAGTGCATGAGCGAATCCGGCCCACTTGCCGAAGGGTTATATCGACTTACGCCGCCATGCGTCATGGACGTGAACCAGATGTTTCCATCGCTGTCCTCCAGCATGCTTTGAATGACATTATGATGAAGCCCGTCGGATTGGACGCGGCCTTCATTCCGTAGAAAAGGAGTGAATGAAGAGCAGTCATATCGGTACGCTCCGCCTCCATATGTGCCGAACCAAAGGTTCCCGATGGAGTCTTGAAGCAGGCATGAAATGGCGTTTGGGTTAACGATCGGATAGACCTTGTCGAGCCAGGAGCTGGATGTGTCTTGCTGCGGAATCGGGATGTGGTTGAAGACGTGCCTTTTGTCATAATTGCACAGTCCATCGTCAGTCCCAAACCAAATGTTTCCTTCCTTATCTTCGATGATGGCCGAAACACGATTGCTGTAGAAGCTATTTTGTTTTGAGAAATTGGTGAAAGCTGAAGAGCCTGCCCTGAGCGAAGCCGAAGGGCTATAGCGATAGACGCCTTCCCGATTCGTGCCAAACCAGAGGTTTCCTTCCCAATCTTCAAATCCGCAAAGGACAACATCGTCGATGCCGTAGGCCTTCGGTTTGCTTTTCGCATACTGTGCCTGATATGGCTGGGCCTCGCTGACTTGTCTGCTGCATGCTGTAAACGCAAATAATATGAGGAGTAGAAATGCGGTATGGGGGAATACTAAACTGTTATTCATCATAATTTTCCTTTTGAGTAAAGGTATGATGAGGCCATTGCCTTGCGCATTTTTGAGCGTAAATTGATGTAAATGCTTTGTAAAAAAAAGCTACTTCAGACTTTTTGCAACCCCCATTTCAATATTTGCGATCGCCAGTACGATCAAAGAGCGAATGAAGTCCATTTCGCTTCCTCAGTCTCATTAAATTAGGCCCAAAAAGGTAAATACTTAGCATGTTTTTTTGATTTACTATCGGGGTCGAAGTCCTTGATTAGCCCTGTCTTTATTGATTCTGCAATAATTCTTGATGCCATTGAGTAATTTTTCTCTGCGATACCAAATCTGTTTCGTAATGTTTGATTGGTCATATATTCTCCAGAAACATACTTTAAGCAACTATGTAAGTAGCATGCTCTTGTCTTGTCATCCTTGTCCATCTGACGAAGTGTCTTGTAAGCGTACAAGATTATTCTTGTATAGTTTTCACCTTCAATAAACTTTGGTGCTGGCAATTGGTAATATTCGCATTCGAATATTACTTTATCAATTCCACTTCCCCTTTCTTCACAAATGTTCATTCTACGCATGAAACTGGCAAGTAATTCATTCCTGGATTGGGGATTGTGATCGACAAACCGCATAGTGCTAATCAGTGGTTTTCCTGGATTCGAAATTTCGATTCTATTGTCAAAAATTTCGATCATTGGCCCAGTACCAGTGATTGAGAAATCCTGGTGGATAATAGCATTTGCGACTAATTCCCTTATCGCCAATTCCGGAAACATTTTAACTTCTTTTCGGAATACTTTTCCAATTTCTTCATTGACGGGCAACTGATCATTAATGTAGTTCACCAGTCCATTGAAGCCAGAGGCATACCCCTTTTTACCAAGTTGTTCTTTTTTGGTTTTTAGCTTGTCTCTGCCTTGATAAATTACCACCCGAATCGATTTTCGTGAAAGAAATTCAAACTCATCAAGCTTTTTTGCTAATAGAATCGCGCCTAAGTTGGTGATGTCATACTTTTCATGCCTCCTGATTATAAGTTTTTCTTGAATAAACTTATCAAGTATTGCAGCTCTATTTTCAGGGAGGGGTATTCCCAATAAATCAAAATAGGATGGATAGTCTAATAATGATAGTACTTCTTCTATCTTAATATTCCTTTTTGCGATTCCCTTCTCAAAAGGAGAACTAGCTTTTTTAGTCCAAATAATTCTTTGCTTTTCGGGGTGTTCGTCAAGTCTTTTTGTGTACGAACCAATACGCACATACCCTATACCATTGAATTTTACAGGAGTATTAGTCGCAGCTTGGATTCTGAATATAATAATTCGTTTATCCTCTGCGGTGAACTCATGAACATCAAAATGAATTTTAGGATTTAGTAACCTCGTTAGCCACGGGATTAAATCTTCATTTCCTTTTCCTTTCTTTTGTAAATTGAAAGTTGTTCCGACAATTCGATGTGTGCTGTCTTCAATTCCAAAAACGATATACCCAAAATCCTTTTCGTGAATACAGGCAGAATTTGATAGAGCTGAAATATATTCCCCCAAATCAGACCCATTATTTACTTTGAATTCCAACCACTCTGTCTCAGAAGGCAGGGATCGAAACTCACTCAGTAATATTCTTAATTCATTGTCAGTCATATAGAAAAATTGCGTAGTAGCTTGATTGTCAGAGAGTTTGTTATTTGCAAAAAAACCCAGTCACATAACCGTCACATAAGTAAAAGTAAAAATAAATCGCTAACGAATTTCAATATTTGCAATCGCCAGTACGATCACTATTTCAATTATGATATAGCCCCAGCCAAGAAGGGTGAGGCTTTCGGAATGGTGCCAGGCCATGCCGAGCGAAAGTATACAGTAAAGGATATTCGCAATGGCGATGATGTGCAAGTATCGCCTTATCTGCTTTTTTACTAAAAAATAACAGAGGAGATCATACGCCGCAAAGAAGCACGGGATGACTGCGAGCACATAGAGCGCCGAGCGAGGAATCCCGAAAATACTCTCCAATTTGACCAAAACGATACCCAATAGAAAGGCAGAAAGTAGCGCGCCCAGTCCATCGATAATGAAGAGTTTTTTGGGGTTTTGGGAAAGAGTTTGAATAGCGTTTTTCATGTCTAAATAATTTCGTCAACGGCCTTCTTTGCCGATTGTGCCGCGGTGTGAACCGACACCCAATCATTTCCATCGGTATATGCGCCTCCTGCAAAGTAGAGTTTATTTGCCACAGATTCACCCAGTTTTTGCACCGTTTTCCAATCTGCATCATCTGCCATATAGCCAGCTTTGATAAATGGCTCTTTATTCCAGTTTTGGCTAATATGTTTCACATAATTCGGGCTCGCCTGATTGGCATATCTAATATCCAATTCATTCAGAATCGATGCTTTTAATTCATCTTCCGAAAGCGACAAATATTCTCTTGCGGGCTTTCCTACCGTAAACAGACCGAGAATATTCCTGGAGGTATTTTGGCCATGCGCAGCATTGTAATAGATCTTTTGGCCGTCGCTTTGAGGATCTATTTCTACTTCAAATCCATCGTCATAAAAGTTTTCATCAAACTCAAAAAATGCTTTAAATCCTTCCCAGATAACGGGCTCATCGATGGCATCTCGCTTGTCTTGTGGTAACGGCGGAGTGAAGCTAATGTCCTCATCACGAAGGACTTGCAGCGGAACAGATATGATCACCCTATCGGCGGTGTGCTCGCCATTTTGTGTTTTGACCACGATTTGGTTGCCGCTATAATCGACGGATTGAACGATGGTGTTGTAGGCAATTTTGTTAGCAATGGGTGGCAGAATATAGTCCTCAAAAAAATTGAACCAGGAGTAGTTCACAAACTTCTGATCGGGATCGTCGGGAACAGTTTCTATGTTGACTTGGGTAGTAGCGTCGTTTACGATTTCTTGAAAAATGCCCGTTTCGGTTTCAAGCCATTCTGCTCCTAAAGGGATCGGAAAGTCGGCAAAGTCCGTATCGATTCGCATCCTGCCGCCATAGCGGGCGGACGCCTCCAAAATCTCAAATTCAATTCCTTTTTGCTGAAGCAGATAGCCAGCCGAAAGGCCTCCGGCTCCCGCACCAATGATGATGACCTTGCCCTGAAAGTCGATATTCTCATCATTACAAGATGAGAGCGTGGTTTGGAGCGGAAGTGCCAAGCCAAGGACCCCGCAGGTTTTGATGAAATCTTTTCGTGTCATAATGCTCTTTTCTGCATCTGTAATCTTGAGCTTGATGCTGCTTTATTGCTTCATCATATGCGCTGCTAGTTGTCTTTAAGGATAAACTTCGCCCCTGCCAGAGCATGGATTTCGGTTGTGTTAAAGATAGGAATTTTCAAATCTTCGGCATGTATCATCAGCGGAAACTCTGTACAACCCAGTACGACGCCTTTGGCGCCTTTTTCTGCCAGACTTGCGATTACGTCGATGACATATTGCTTTGGCTGTGGGAGAATCTTGCCAAAGGTTAGTTCCTCCTGAATAATGCGATGCAGTTCTTCGATAACGGCTTTTTCTTCAGGACACAAAACGGCAATACGATGCGAGGCTATTCGATTCGTGACAAAGTCTTCCGTCATCGTGTACTTCGTTCCCAGAAAGCAAACGCTGTCGATTCCCTGGTCTTCAATAGCATGAGCTGTTGCATCGGCGATATGCATGATGGGAAGATAGAGAGCTTGGCTCACCTGTTCGTAAACCTTGTGTGGAGTATTGGCACAAAACATCAACCGCTCCGCACCCGCTCGTTGCAAACGCTGCCCCGCATCGATGAGCATATCTGCGATTGCCTCCCAGTTATTCGCTCTTTGATAGCGATGAATATTAGCCTGATTCAGCGTGTAGACCATGAGCGGAGGATTGGTATTGTCACCGAAGTGGTCATTCACATATTGATTGATATAGCGATAATATTCAATCGTAGAATGCCAGGACGTACCGCCTATCAAGCCAAGTGTTTTCATGCTATTTTCTTTATTTTAAAATCTGTGGTTTACCTTTGCCAAGGTATTAAAGATTTAAAAATATACCGCTTCATCACGTGTAAGCACTCCTTCTATGAGAATTCTACATTTTTCTATCACGATCTGTTTGTTAGCCATTGCTGTAATGCTTCCCTCAAGCTCCAGCCATGCGCAAAGTACACCATCCTTCGATCAAAATGTCTACTATCGCCTGACCACCAAAATGCTGGGAAAAACGAAGGCATTGGATGTGGTAAAAGATGGAGAAACCAACCGGGTAACAATCGCTAAAGTCGATGATCACTCCAACCAGTTCTGGAAAATCACCTCATTGGGAGATGGGTATTTTCGTCTGACAACCCGCTCACTAGGCCCTGATCAGTCACTCGATGTCATCCACGGTGGCAAAAACAATGAGATGCAGATGGGCCGGACGGGTGATTACAGTGGGCAAGCATGGCTGATCAAATCGCTGGGCAGCGGATATTACCGCCTGACCTGCGAATGGCAAGGCCCCAAAAAGGCCATGGGAGTCGTCACCAAAAAAAGAACTACCGCAATTGAGCTGGCCAAGGCCGGTAGTGCTCCAGGCCAATATTGGAGCATTACAGTGATCCCTTCTACCAAAAGCTTGCGCGCAGGCACGACGAGCCTTTCGCTTTCTGCTGGACAGGTCATGGAGCGAGGCTCACGAATCATGAGTTCCAACAGACGCTATTCGCTTCGCTTTCAATCAGACGGAAACTTGGTCTTTTTTGATCAAAATGGACGATCACTATGGGATGCCGGCACGAGCCAAAAAGGAGACATATGCGTGTTGCAGCTCGATGGAAACCTCGTCGTCTACGATAGAGAAAATCATCCTGTATGGAGTTCCGAAACGATGGGTTATTTTGATGGAAAATATGCCTTGAAAGAATGGAAGCCCGTGAAGTTGGAAGTCAGTAACTCCGGTGTTTGTGCATTGAGAAGTGTGACAAATAGAGTGGCATGGAGCCGCAGTGAAAAAACGATTTCGAAGTCGCTGTCCATGTTAGAAACGGGCCAAACCATGCGACGTGGTTCACGGATAACCAATTCCAGCGGAAGCCATACGCTTATGTTTCAGCCTGATGGTAACCTTGCGTTCTATGGCCCAGACGACCGCCAGATATGGGAAGCAAAAACAACTGGCAGAGGCGAAATATGCACCCTGCAAGATGATGGTAACCTCGTCGTGTATGACAAGGCAAATGCGCCTGCCTGGAGCTCAGAAACAATGGGCTACTTTAATAGAAAATTTGCGACAGAGGAATGGAAGCCTGTGAAGCTTCAAATTAGCAATTCCGGTGTTTGTGCGTTGCGAAGCATAACGAACAGGACCGCCTGGAGTATCGGAGGGAATGACGATGCTTCTTCCGGTCTTTTAACAGTGCTGGAAGCAGGACAAGCCCTGAGCAAAGGGGCGGGAATATCGTCTGCTGACGGGAGTTACAAAATGCTGTTTAAGACAGACGGAAACCTGGCTTTCTACGGACCGAACAACACGTATATCTGGGATGCCAAAACAGGCGGCAGAGGCGAAGTTTGTGCTTTACAAAGTGATGGCAATCTCGTTGTCTACAATAGCGCGAGACAGCCTATTTGGAGTTCAGAAACGATGGCTTATTTCGATAGGAAGTTTGCCCTGGATATGTGGAAACCTGTGAAGCTGGAAATCAGCAATATAGGTGTTTGTGCGTTGAAAAGTGCTTCAGGCAAAATTGCATGGATTTGCGGAGAGGATAAGTCATTTGGACTTCGGAAGGTGTTGAACGCAGGGCAATCCCTGAGCAAAGGAACGGGTGTCACCAGTCCTGACAGAAGCTATTCGCTCAAGTTTTTGAGAGATGGCAATCTCGTTTTTCTTGGCCCTAATGGAAGTTTAATCTGGGATTCAAAAACGACGGGGCGAGGCGCCACCTGCATGTTTCAAAACGATGGCAACTTCATTATTTATGATGCTTCTCGTCAGGCTATTTGGAGCTCAAGGACGATGGCGTATTTTGATAGAAAATTTGGCACAAATGACTGGAAGCCTGTGAGACTGGAAGTAAGCAATTCAGGCACCTGTAGATTATTCAGCGCGACTGGCAGAGTTGCCTGGAGCGTAGGAGTGAAGTAGGATTTGCTGTTTCAGCTAGAAAAAATTGAACTATCGCTCGGCCTATTGGTCGGGCGATATTTTTTTTGGTTCATTCTGTATGGATTAAATACCGCCCTCTATAGAGAAAAGCCATGCCTTTTCTCAGCTTCTGGATGAGCCGAAGGCTTCAACAAGCCAGATTATAAATCATAGTGCAGCGACCCAAACTAATGCTGCTTTTGAACAATCAGGTCAAAGCAGCTAAGCGTAATTGGATCATTGCCATGTTTAACAATTGCCCAGTCTGGAACCTGCTGGATCGCTCCTTCATCTACAAGATAGAAATCTGTAAAATGTGATTCACTGCCTTCTTCTGGGATTTCAGTGATGGAAAGTTTATGAGCAAAGAGGCCGTGCTTCTCACAGAGCTTGAGATTATTAATCGCGTCAACGATTTGTGCCTTCAGTTTGATTGTATCTTTTGAAGCACCTTTTTCAGACTTGATCTCAGTCGTTAACGTTTCTGCTTTTTTTAACAAAAAATCGATAGCAAGAATCAGGCTTTTCTTCTTTCCGTCATTATTGGGCACGAAGTAATAGGGTTGTTTGGGATTGTCAAAAGGAGGTTTTTCTTCATGAAGTTTTTCTTCGATATCCTTTGGGATATAATCGCTTAATATGTGGTAGTATATTTTGTGAATAAAAGCATATGCGCCCGCATCCTTATTGCCTAAATAAGTGTTTACATCTTCTAGTGTAGGATAATGACTGGGGTTGTGAAAAAATCTATTGAACTCCTCAAACGTCTTATACATAAGCAGCAAGTCTTTCAGCTTTACTGTCACAGTTCTATTCGGGTCTATGGTATCGAGTCCATATTCTATTTGTTCGTTTATTTCTTTCATTCCTGTATTTCGTTTTGTTTCAAAAGCGCCCTCGTACCCTCATAGCTATCATGCTTTATTTCCCTTTTTATCATATCAGAAAGCACGTCGTTTTGCATTAGGGTTTTTAAAATACCATATCGATGGATGCCGCAATTCATTTTTCTATACAAACGCTCTAGTGGCTCCTTGCATGCTGGCGTAGGGTTTTTGTCAAAAATCTGCGCGTAGCTAATCGCCAGTTCTTCGATAATATGTTCGTCTTTAAACTTATCGATGACCTGGCAAAGAAGCTCGGCATCACCTTCCTGGTAGTTGGCGATAAGGAGGCTGGTAAATGTCGCAGGGTACAAACGCGCTTTTGGAATGCGCTCCAGCGCAAAGGCGCGGATTTCATCACTTTGCAAAAGCTTAAGCGCATCGAGCGCATATTCTTGTATCCTGTTTTTAGAAGTCGGCCTTCGTTTTGTCAATCTAAAAATAAAATCAGGGTCAAACGGGAATTGGTTTCGAGCAAAAACAGCAAGCATTTTCTCAAACTTCCCTTTGTCTTTTTCTATCAAAAGCTGGTTGGCTACGATAAGCAATTCAGTTCCATCTAATTTTCGAAGTATAAAAGGCCTTGCAAATATTTCATCAAGGATATTGTCATAGACAGGGCGCGCGGAACGATGCGCTTCTTGCTTATCTTCCCTTTTATTGATCTCGTCGAGGTAAATACGAATATGTCGATTTGTTTTAGCGGCGGCTTCCAGTTCTGCTGTGACAGGGATATTGGGATTCTCTTTTTGGAAGCTGTCCACAATGAACCTATCCTGCCAATAGTCAGGGTCTTCTTCTAATTTTTTTCCAAATTTTTCCGCAATAAAAAAGAGCCCTTTTAATCCATCAAGCGCTAGTATTTCATCATAACCCGCCCAGCTAGAACCCTCAATCGTATTGCACATGAAGCGTTGATAAATAGCCTTTTTAGCTTCTGCATCACCTCGCTCGGCATACATCTTTGCAAGATTAAATAACTGCACCAAGCTCCAGGTGTCATCCTGCTCAGTGGCAAGCCCTTCCAATATCGCTTCACGAATTTTTGCTTGTTGACCTGATAGCGAGATCAGCTCAAAAATATACGTTGCCCTGCTTCCTTCACTCTGCCCATCATAGGCATAATTATTCAAGGCACCTTTGATGATATAGGATGCAAAATCAACGTCAGGATTTTCCTGAGCGATGATATACGCCTTTCCCGTTCCACATTGTATGGATTGGAAAAATTGCTTTTTGAGGCTTTGAGTGGTGGGCATGATGGTGGGATTTCAAAATGGGGTTTGAAAGGCCTGTGTCAGGGTGATTGTTTTTTTACGTTAAATAACCCATTTTTTCTAAGTTTTATCGGAATGCCCATATAGTCATACTTGTACGTGAAATAGGTTTTTTGCTCCTGCTCAGCGATGATATAGAGCATCAGGTGCAGCCCTTTGTAAAAATATCTGTTTGAATTAATCGCTACTTTTAATTTACCTATTTGAATGGCATTATATTTTGTAAGAGTTGCTGGATCATCCTTTCCGGGTTTCGCATTTTTCACAATATCATAAAGGGACGCAAAGTCGAGCGTTTCATCTCCACGAGGCAAAAAAAAGAATGGATCTGGAAGAGAGGTGTAGACTCCGTAGTATCTCTTGACAAATGTTCTGTTATACCAGGCCAGTATGAGGAGGCTTGTATTAATGACGCTGACGTCCTTTCGAAGATTTTGAGTGAGCTGGACATACATCAATGGATACGTGTCATTCTCACTTTCTGTAAAAACAACAGCCTTACGTGGAAGTGATTTAAGCAAGGTTCGTACGCTGTCAAGTAGTTGAGGATCATATCGAATTTCATTAAGCGCCTGTAAAGCTTCTTGCTCTTTGCCGAATGACATTAAGTCGATATACAAATCGAAATATCGAACAGAAATGAAATTTTCAATGCTCCCAAACTTATAGGTTTGATATTCCGGGTTACGCTTATGAAGCGCTTTCATGATGGCGATACCTTGCCTATTCAAATCTAGGAATGTTCGCAAGCATACGCTATCCATAGGATTGTCACGATTCCCATTCTGCTCACAAGCTTCCTGGCATGTATTGGTGACGTCACCACTATAGCAGAAAGACCTCCATCGATATGTGCGGGCAAATAGCTCCAGTTGCTTGTCAGTTAAATCTGAGAATTTGAACTGTGAGTAATAGTTTAGTGCGTCTATGTATGCACTATCGTATCCGTGGAATTCTTGGTAATCAAAATTCTCTTTATCACGCAAGGCAATAGGCTTTAAAAAACTTATCCTAGCAGTACGCTTTGCCACATCAGTACTGTCAATATTAACAGAAAGAGTTTGTCTTAGAGGGACATAGGACTGAGTGCTTCTATCCCAAAGCTTTTCTTTTTTGCCATTTTCTAATTTCCCCTCGTCAAAGTGCTGTTCAATTAGATAAATTCCATCCAGTCGTTTTTCAAAACCAAATTTGAAATTGATTGGGATGTGATAATTCTTAATAACATGGTTAAATGCTGATAACTTAGAAGGAAAGACGGGTAAGCTACCGGCTTTTGTTCCCTGAACTTGCGCAAATAGCCCAGGAGAGAGCAGGGCAAAGAAAAAGCAGAAGAAGCTATTCTTAATGGAGGTTTTCATTTTTTTCATATTCTCTAAAACCGCCAATTTAGCCAAATGCCAAATACAGTTCCTACTTTTGCGGTATGGCCGCACTGGAACATATCGCTGTCAATACGAGGCTGCTGCTATCGGGGCAACTCGAAGGGATAGGACGCTACGCCCACGAGGTGCTTCAACGCCTGGTGCTACAGCACCCGGAGGTGCGCTTTAGCTTCCTATTTGATCGTCCCTTCGACGAGCAGTTCCGCTATGGCCCCAATGTGCGGTGCATCCACATTCCGCCACCGGCGCGGCATCCATTGCTGTGGCATGCCTGGTTTCATGCAGCCGTTCCTGCTGCCCTTGCGGCCCTGCGGCCGCAGGCCGTATTCTCTCCGGAATTTTACCTTCCCGCTACGCCCTGGCTTCCGCGTGTCGCCGTCTTTCACGACCTCGCTTATGAGCACTTTCCTGATCATGTCGCAGGCTGGCCCGGCCGCTACTGCCGGCGCTGGTCGCCGCGCTACGCCCATTGGGCGAAGCATATCCTGACCGTGTCGGAGTTTACTAAG
>JBGCFB010000345.1:0-4596 GCA_045106685.1 Bacteroidia bacterium
ACCCAATCGAGGTCAGAAATAAAGTCGCCTTCACAATCGTCGCCCAAGGTGTTGATCCAGGCGGTAAGTACGTCGATATATGGCTGGTCAACGACGCGCTTGGATAGCGGAGGCATTTTGTTAAAATCGATACTCTTATCCCGAATCCAAAGTTGAGAATGTTCGGGTGAACCAGCCTTGATAATTTTGCCATCGTTGGGTGTATTATGACTTATTCCTAAAGCTCCGATGAGATTCTTGTTGAGCATCCGTGTAGAGAATCGGGCATCAAAGGCGCCGTTTACGCCTTCAGGGCGATGGCAGTGCGCGCAGTTCGCATCGAGGTAAGAGAGCACACGATGTTGCAAGGTGCTGCTTTCATCATCGATGGGACTTGCTTTTGGAAAGCTTGCGATAGCTTCATCTTCAAAACCATTCGTGAACATGCCGAGGTGATTCCAGGTGGCGAGCTGATTGGCCGTGATGCCGGAAGTCGGATATTGCAGATCGCCATTGAGTTGCCAGGTTTGGGCACCGAGGACAAAATTAGCGTTCGCGTTATGGCAATTCATACACTGCAGGCGACTCGGATATTCCCAGGTTTGTTCCTGCTTTTGCCCAAGCTCATCCCACACTTCATACGTCTCTTTATAGTCTGTTTCGAGCAAAACCGCATCCGTGCCTTCATCATTCCACTTGTAGGTAAGCCCATATCCTTGACCTTCTTTATCGAGGATAAAAAAGCGGGTTTCGAGCTTGCGTGTTTTGGACAAATCGCGTTTATCGAGCGGTAGGTCAAAGTGTTTGATAAATACGGTTCCACTCGGAAATTGCCACTCGTCGTTATCGGCGAAGGTGATTTGCTCTTTGGGAGAGTTGTGCTTGCCGTCGTTCGGTAGGGCGATCCAGCGCTTCTTGAGGGCACCGTCCGACCACAGTGGGCTGTTAGTTTTGTATGGTACGAGGCCTTGTGCTGGGATGAGTCGTACCAAATCGCTGAAAGCTCCTACTTCAGAAAGGAGCGTCGGAATATTCGGAGCGGGAGCTTCATCTACCACAAGTTTATAAATGATGCCGCCATCCTTATTTTCCCCAAACAATGAAAGCGCGAAGATGTCTCCTGCTTCATTGGTACCAAAAGAAGACAGACCAGACTTATGACCATTAATAGGTTGCGGAAGCTGCGTGATGAGCTTCGTTTCGCGTGTGTTTGGGTTAAATGACCAAATGTTTTGTGTGCCGTTATCACCAAATAAATACAAGCCGTCCAGGTATTGGGACCAGCGCGCTCCACGGTACACATATCCGCCAATAATCGCTTCGCCATCCCAGCGGCCATAGTCATAGACCGGCGTCACCTCTTGGCCGATGATCGTTGCCGGAAATGGTTTGATGCCGTTCCCTTTTCCTTCTTTAAACGGCCACTGAGCGTTTCCACCTTTTGGCATCACCGTCACTTCCTCATATTTACCCTGACCTACATCACCTATCCAGATCGTCTTCTCCACCGGATCATAGGCCGCACGGTGAGGATTTCGCAGTCCTAAACCATAAAATTCTTCCAGCACGCTACTGTCCTCCGACTGCCAGGGATTATCGTTGGGAATCATATACCCTTGGTTGAAAGAGGCCGGTAAATCTGCCGCCCTTCCAGGAAATTCGATTGGCTTTCTGCGAATAGGATGCGAACGACTCGCATCATTATCGACATCGATTCTGATAAGCCCTCCCCAAAATCGCTGATCGATTTGCTGTGAAGAATTGAATTCGTCGTCTCCTCCGCCACCATCACCGAAGGCGATATAAAGAAAGCCTTCTTCATCAAAGAACATTCCTCCGCCCATATGAAAGGCCTGAGGATCATAATCCTGAATCAGAATCAGCTCAGATGCTGGGTCAAAGTTGAGGCTATTCGGCTTCAGCGTAAAGCGCGAAATGCGATTCATCGCGGGATCATTCCCGTGAGGGATATGAGGATGGTGTGGATAGTAGAGGTAGGCGTAACCTTTATTGGGCGAGCCTTCCTGGCCGAATTCCGGGTGCAAAACGAAGTTGATAAATCCACCATCACCTGAGGTGATAACGAGGTCACTAATGTCTAAAGCGACGCTTTTCTCAGTCGCTTGCTCGTTTTCCACTAACCATAAAAGGCCTGGTTTTCCTGCCACATAATAAGCATCCTCGTTCGGAACCTGAACCATTGCGATGGGGTCCACAAATGTCAGATTAGGGAAAGCATTTACTGCCTTCCAGTCACCAAATGCTGGGCTCGTATTTGGGAATACCTCGTTGAGGTAGGGGCCTACTGCTCCAGGCTTTTCTATGCCATATTCTGACATCTGCGTAAAGGCAAATAGCGAAATAGCCAGCAAAATCGATAGCATGTAGCGGATGCGCATATTGGGGTGGTTTCGTTTTTCTTGAAAATGGCTGGGCTGCAAAAATAGCAAAGAATATGTCGATTTGCTTTTTGCCTGAATAGGGCCTTTTTATTTAAAATGTCAGGCGCAAGTCGACCTAAGGCCAAAAGCCAACAGCCAGTAGCCAGCAGCCAAGAAAACCTATCATCTCCAGCAACCAACTGCGCTGCGTAAGACTTGTTTCTTGCTCAAAGCGCGTGGTCAGCTTTTCAAGCTTCACTTTCGGAATGGTGCGGACTGCGCCCCGCAGGCGCAACTTGTTCAGGCGACGTAGCAGCTTGACGAAATTCTGGTGACGCCGCACCTGCATCTTGCCGATGTGCTTCGCTCTTCTCAGGTATGCCTCAAAGGCGCCAAGGCTGCTAAACAACGCTTCATGCTCCTCATTTTCGTAGTAAATCTTCGCCAATAACGTACGTGCGCCCAATTGATAAAATGGCTCATCCACGGTCACTTCCTGAAGGAGTTTCAACGCTTCATGGCTATTGCCCTGAGCCTTGCGGAGGACCGCCAGATTATAGGCATAAGCCGGCTGTTGGGCGTTTTGGGGTAGAAAAGGACGATACTCAAGTAGATAGCGCTCAGCCCAATCATACTGCTGAAGCTGAACTGCAAGCGTCAGGATATTCTTATAATTATTCGCATTCAGGTTGCCCGCTTCGAGGAGTATTTTTCGCTCCAGCAGCCATTTGTACAGATCGAATAACAAAGGTCGAAAGTCGATATCGCCTCGATTGTAGCGACCTATTCCCATATTGAGCAAGTAGCTGTATGCATCCTGAAGCTCGTCTTTGGCGAGATGCTCGTGGAGGCTTCTGGCTTGCCTGAAGGTCGCCTCATATTGCTTTGGGCTTTCGTTTTTGAGCAAATGAAACATGTTGCGCCAAAGGCTGAGGCGTGACGGAATGTCTTCTGAAGCTTGCTCGTTCAGGTATTGATCGAGGGTTTCTGCCAGGCGAATATCGCCCTGAAGGGCGAGGAGTGATTGGCGGTTGAGTTTGGAGCATGCCCATCGAAATGTGCTCGTGAACACGGTGTATTCATGCTGCTGCCAGGCGACGGAAATGGCTTCTTCTTCATTGGCTTGAATGCGTATTCTGGCGAAAGCGGTTTTTCGTTCATAATCCTCCGTTGAGAGGCTTCTGGCAAGCTTTCGCTTCCGCTTTTTGAATAATGCTTGTAAGCCTCGCCGCTGATATGCGCGCAGCGTGATGAGGTCCGTTTGGGCGGTATCTTTCGCTAATTCCAACTGGAAGATGAACGTTTCGGCAAGTCGTGTCAGGTAGGTACACCGATCGGCGAGGCGTTGTGGGCTATAGTCATTTTGTGTAAAAACAGCCGATTTTATATTGTCCAATAAAGCCTTTTCATCAAAATCGTCTCCTTCTATGTCCAATAGCAGTTGGGCCAGTGGGATCAGTTCTGTTTGGGTATTGAAAAAGGGTGATCGCACCAAGTCCAGAAAGCGACGAGATTCTTTTTGATTAAAGTGTTGCAGAATTTGAATAAGGCGGATCATGGTAATATTGTAGAGACGCGATTCATCGCGTCTCTCATTTGGGTTTGATATGGAATTTATCATTTCTCCCTAAGACGCGATAAATCGCGTCTCTACAAAGAGAAATTATTGTTAGGTGACGCTATTGTCTTTTGTTTTATTTATCCAAAAATAACAGGTTTGTCTCATTAGAATAATGTAAAAATAAATCATATCGCGTTTATTGTTGTTTTATGGATAAAAATGCATTTCCAAAAGATAGTTTTTTTGTCCTTTTTATGCGCAAATTTTTACGAGATGTTTGTATCGTTCAAAACTATCAATAGCGTCCTCATGAAAAAGCATCTCATATTCAGTATCCTATTTGCACTATTTTGTGGCTCTACCTTGCTGGCTCAGCCACACCTGGGTTATGACTGGACGGCTCCGCTAAAAGGTAAGCCTGTCGTGAAAATAGCAACCTGGGAAGACGGGGTTTATCGTGTTCTTAAAAGCGATGTTATCGCGATTGCGCCTGGACTAGCTTCTGCTTCGATCGACAGCCTGCGGCTGTATTTCCGTGGCGAAGAACAGCGCCTCGTCGTCTACCCCGACGGAAACGGAAGCTGGTCGGCCATCGACTTCATCGGCCAGTATCATGACGGAGGCGATGATGCCACGCTTTATCGCAATAATATCATCGGTGATCCTGAACCCTCT
>JBGCFB010000346.1:0-14416 GCA_045106685.1 Bacteroidia bacterium
AGCCGCAGCTGGATGTGAGCATCGCAGCCTTTCCTAACCCAACCAGCGACTTTGTTACCGTAGAAGCCACGGGCCTCACAGCAGGTACCTACACCGTACGCATCACCGATGCAAACGGCCGTTTGGTACAGAAACAAACCATCGACCGTTCCCTGAGCGGAGTCGAAGGGAATAGGGTCGAAGTGACACTCGACCTCCGCAACGAAGCTGCAGGTGTGTATGTCATTGATATGATCAATGATGACAATCCTGTCGAAGCGAAAGCCATCAGAGTCATGAAAGACTAAAATGAAGCCTTTTCGGTGGGAAATCCCATAATGTAGGCTCATGACCGTTTCAAATAAGTTCCTCGTTCTTTACATCTCAAGCAATCTATACTTGAGAAAAATTGATGCAAGGGTAAGAGAAAACTCAATAGGGTATTTTCTTACCCTATTTTTTATGCAGATTTATTATTCCTAGAAGATATCAGAGCGAGAATCTATCTTTTTACTAGCTTGCTTTAGATTAAGACAAAGTACTTAAGACTTTGTATTGAATTTGATTAGCATCTTTTTATGAAGAGATGCAATAGATGGATATAGTATGAAACTCAGAACTACACATAATAGCATCCGATTTAGAGTAAGAAAATCTGATTTGGCTATGTTACTTAAAGATGGAATTGTACAGGAGAGAATAGATTTTCCGGGAGGAGCGCATTTTTCATTTTCTTTACAAATAGATTCGACATTGCAGAATCTGGAAGCCAAAATGGATGGCTTTGATATTGCAATATGCCTTCCTTCCAAAATGGCCACTAAGTGGATTGAGACAAATGAAGTAGGCATAGAAGAGCACCAGGCTATTCAGGGAGATGAAAAGCTTCATGTACTGATCGAAAAAGACTTTTCATGTGGCCATCGGGATTTAGAGGAGTTACACGACTTTTTCCCTGAACTCAATAATAAGGACAACTGCTAACCACATAACGCGATGGACAAAAAGAACATTCCCGGTGCCCAGCCACCCGAAAAGTTTACCGGCCTCAAAACTGGTAAGCCCAAGTCTACAGCGGTAGGTGTCCCTGCTGTTTTGAAAGGACTTGCCCATACATTCAAATATACAGGAGCCGTAGATACGCTGGGAATAGCTGCCCGCCTGAATCAAAAAGGTGGATTTGACTGCCCAGGATGTGCATGGCCTGATCCAGATGATGATCGAGCAAAGATGGCCGAGTACTGCGAGAATGGCCTCAAAGCCATCGCGGAAGAAGCTCAGCAAAAAAGCCTCGATGCCCGTTTCTTTCGACGCCATAGTATCGCAGAGATGCTCGATTGGTCTGATTTTGAAATCGGTAAAAAGGGCCGTCTTACAGAACCGATGGTGCTTCGTAAAGGTGCCAGTCATTATGAGCCTATCAGCTGGGATGGAGCTTTTGATATGCTGGCAGAGCGACTCAATGCGCTGGATACACCGGATGAAGCGATCTTTTATACATCAGGAAGAACCAGTAATGAGGCCGCGTTTTTGTACCAATTATTTGTCAGAGAATTTGGTACAAATAATCTTCCTGACTGCTCAAATATGTGTCATGAGTCCAGCGGAAAAGGCCTTGGGGCAACGCTCGGAATAGGAAAGGGCTCTGTCAAATTGGAGGACCTGTATGAAGCTGATGTTGTGATGGTCATGGGGCAGAACCCTGGTACCAATCACCCGCGCATGCTTTCCGCGCTGGAGAAGTGCAAGGAAAATGGCGGCAAGATTATTACCGTAAATCCACTGCCAGAGGCTGGCTTGCTCAAGTTTGTGAATCCGCAGCGACCGATGAAGGTGTTGACAGGTGGCACGAAGCTGACCGATCTCTTTTTGCAGGTTCGCATCAACGGCGATGTCGCTTTGCTCAAAGCAATTATGTTCAAGTTACTGGAGGCTGAAGAGGCTGCGCCGGGGACGGTGTTGGATAAAGACTTTATTCAGCAAAAAACCAAAGATTACGACGCGTTTGTTGACCATTTAAAGGCACAGGATTATAATGCCCTTGTCCAGGCTTCTGGCATAGCGGAAGCTGATATCCTGAAGGCCGTAGCGATGTTTAAGTCTACTGACAAAATTATCATCTGTTGGGCGATGGGACTTACGCAGCATGAAAATGGTGTGGAGAATATTCAGGAGGTAGTGAATCTGCTACTGATGAAAGGTGCTATCGGTAAGCCTGGCGCAGGCACCTGCCCGGTGCGCGGACATAGTAATGTGCAGGGCGATAGGACGATGGGGATTTGGGAAGCTCCACCCGCTAAGTTTTTAGATAAGATAAAAGAAGCCTTCGGCTTTGAGCCGCCGCGAGAGCACGGTTATGATGTCGTGCATGCTATTAAGGCGATGTATAATAAAAAAGGAAAGGTGTTTTTTGCGATGGGAGGAAACTTCCTTTCTGCCAGCCCTGACACTGAGTACACTGCCGAAGCGCTACAAAATTGCGAACTGACAGTACATGTGTCTACAAAGCTCAACCGCTCTCATCTTATTCATGGCGACGAGGCGCTCATTTTTCCATGTTTAGGCCGAACCAATGTAGACCGTCAGGAATCTGGAAAGCAGTTTGTTTCAGTTGAGAATTCGATGGGTTTAGTCCACTCCTCTGAGGGAGTGCTAAGTCCTCCGTCACGCGACTTGTTGAGTGAGCCCGCTATCGTTGCCCGTATGGCACTCGCCACACTGAAAGGTCGCACCAAGGTCGACTGGCAAGCCATGATGGATAACTATGATGTGATTCGCGATGGTATTGAGGCGGTTATTCCAGGCTTTAAGAATTATAACGCCAGGGTGCGTACTCCTAACGGATTTTACTTGCCTAATGGCCCCAGAGAAGGAAAGTTTAATACTCCTTCTGGAAAAGCCGTCTTTACGGTGAATCCCGTTCCAACGCAAGCTGTAAGTGATGGCCGTTTTATCATGATGACTGTACGTAGTCATGACCAGTTTAATACGACCATCTACGGTCTTGATGATCGCTATCGCGGAATATATAATGAGCGAAGAGTGATCATGATGAATGAAGCTGATATAGCTGAACACTCACTTAAAAAGGGCGATGTTGTTGATATCACTGGGCATTACGGAAAGGAAATTAGAGTTGCTCACAAGTTCATCGTGGTGCCGTATGATATCCCTCGTCGCTGCGTTTCGACCTATTTTCCAGAGGCAAATGTATTAGTTCCGATTAATTCTTTTGCTCGGAAAAGTAACACACCGACTTCTAAATGGATAGAGGTTTCCCTGCAAAAAGCTACATAGAGGCTGTTTTGCACCCTTAAGTGCTAATGAGAGATTAGGTACACAATCGTTCTTATATGACGATTGTGTACAATGCTTTTTGATATAAAAGTAAAACTATTATCTTTGTGTCAAATTAACCACTTAAGGTAGTCTTGTTATGAATAATAAACTTTTTCTTCTTTGTCCAAAAGCTCGACTTGAAGGTAGAATTCACCAGCAAATCGAAGGCAACCACTATTTCATGACTTCGCTAGGCGGAGATTTTGATTTTGAAGATCCAAATTTTCAGGCAGAGCTTGATTATTTGATTAAGCGAGAAGGCATCTCAGAAGTATGCCTGGTATCTGAAGCAGACAAGGCGGTTAATGCCGTAACCAAGGTTCAGAAAATTGCTGAGCAGCCGATTCTTCGCGAGCGCCATATTCCATTAAAAAACTTGGTGTATGACAATGCACGCGAGCAGTTTCAGGAGCGAATGATGGTTCATGGATTTTAGTCTACTGATTGATAATCTTACCAACCCGGCCCTCTTATTCTTCTTTCTCGGCATTTTTGCAGTCCAGGTCAAAAGTGACCTGGCCATTCCTCCGTCTTCCTCCAAGTTCATTTCGCTCTATCTATTATTTGCGATTGGATTCAAAGGAGGCCAGGAGCTTGCGCACAATGCATTAGGGCTGGAGGTCGCTTGGTCCCTTCTCTTTGGAGTATGTTTGGCGGTTGTGATTCCGCTCTATTCTTACTTTATTCTTCGCCGCAAAATGAGCGTTGATAATGCGGCAGCTATAGCGGCGGCATTCGGCTCTGTAAGTGCGGTCACCTTTGTTACTACCGCTAACTTTTTAGAGGTTCAGCAAATTCCATATAGCGGTCATATGGTTGCTGTAATGGCGTTAATGGAGGCTCCAGCCATCATTGTTGGTGTGATGCTCTTTTCACTTTTTTCTAAAAATGATGACAAAAAGCGCGTCAGCATGCCGGGCATTATAAAGCATGCGCTCACTAACGGGAGTGTGTTCCTGATCATCGGAAGCCTCGTTATTGGATTTTTGGCAAGTGAAAAACAAGCCGAAGGCATCAAGCCTTTTACCAATGATATCTTTAAAGGCTTTCTTGCAATCTTCCTCCTGGATATGGGAATCACCACAGGCAAAAACCTGAAGGTCCTATTTCGAAAAGGATGGTTCCCGTTTGCTTTCTCCATTGTGGTCCCGCTGGTGAATGGTGTAATCGTCGCCATGATAAGCGGATTTGTTACACCTGAGATAGGGAACAGATTGATGTTCGCCATTCTGGCTGCCAGTGCTTCGTATATTGCTGTTCCTGCGGCCATGCGGCTGGCTATTCCCAAGGCAAGTCCCAGTTTGTACATCCCCATGGCGCTGGCAATCACCTTCCCGTTCAATATTACGATAGGAATGCCTCTTTACTTATTGGTTATCCAGTATTTTTAAAAACGTTAACTGATAATTGAAACACAAAGATTATCAAAGGGGGACGCGTTTTACAAAACGCATCCCCCTTCCTCTACTATAAGAAACCAATCGTGATAATCTCTGTGAATACCCACTTACTACCATTTTATTAAGGCATCTATATACTTTGTCTCTTCATGTAAGAGGGGAATTATTTGAACCTAAGATGAAAGCTACTACCTTTGAGTATGCCTTAGTGGCATTTGGGTAGCTTTACTATCAACTCTTATGATCCAGATTCAAATAAAAATTAGCGAACGTCTTTATATCAAAGACCCGGAAGGAACTGAACTCGGCCGGAAAATAGTACGTCAGGGACTTGTTCTGATCGATCAGGTAGGGCTGGAAGAATTTAACTTCAAAAAGCTTGCTGCCGCGATCAAGTCTACTGAAGCATCTATCTATCGGTATTTTGAAAACAAGCAAAAGCTCCTTATTTATCTGATGTCATGGTATTGGAGTTGGTTGCAATACAAATTTGATCTTACTATTCTGACGCTCAATAACCCTGAGGATAAACTCAAAGCAGGCATCAGCATATTTACCCATACTGCCTCTCTATTGCCTGTAGACACGGGTTTTGATATGGACGCGCTCTATCGCATTGTGGTGGAAGAGTCGCCTAAGGCCTACCTCACAAAGGAAATCGATGAGATAAATAAAGAAGGTGCCTTTCTCAGTTATAAAGGCTTTTGTAAAAAGCTTGCAGCATGTATTCGGGAAATAAACCCCAACTATGAATATCCTACTGCGCTCGTTTCTTCCTGTGTGGAGAGTGCTCATGATCAAAAATATTTCTCTGAACACTTGCCTTCCTTAACTGAGGTAAGCGGTGGTAAAAGGGAGGAAGTCAGTGCATTTTTGCACGATTTGATATTCAGAGTAATAAAATGATAGTTGATAGTTTAACTTTTATTAAAAAAAGTGAAACTATTTTGGCTTGGATCAGTATTACAACCATAACGTTCTTTGGGATGAACAATTAGGTTGAAAAATGTGATTAAATGCAGCTTTTCTTGCATACAATCGTTGCACTCGGTCACAGCATTATTGTTACAATTAGAGATTGGTTGAAAAAGCCTGACTTCTATCACTAGAAGTCAGGCTTATCTCTTTTTAGGAGCAGGCTTTTATTTAAGCTTGCTTAGGTCCAGCAGCTGAAATTGAATCATTTACACCAGCTTCAAATTGCTTGAAGTTGTCCTGGAAAAGACCAATAAGCTTCGCCTTGGTTTCTGCATATGCATGCTTGTCTTCCCATGTATTGCGAGGAGATAGAATCTCAGAAGGAACGCCAGGGCATTCAGTAGGCACCATTACACCAAACTCAGCATCCTCTACCATTTCGACGTTGTCAAATGCACCGCTCTGGATGGCATCGATGATGGCACGTGTGTACTTAAGCTTGATACGTGATCCCACACCGTGAGCTCCACCTGTCCAGCCCGTATTTACCAACCATGCTGAGGCATTGTGCTTGCGTAGTTTTTCTGCTAGAAGCTCTGCATACTTATTTGGGTGCCACATCATAAAGGCAGCTCCAAAACAAGCTGAAAACGTAGCTTCAGGCTCAGTAACGCCCATTTCTGTTCCAGCAACCTTTGCAGTATAACCTGCAATAAAGTGATAGCTGGCCTGATCTGGCGTTAGTTTACTTACTGGAGGCAACACACCAAAGGCGTCACAAGTAAGGAAAATGATATGGTTTGGATGTCCTGCTACGCAAGGCATCTGGATGTTGTCGATGTATTGAATAGGGTAGGAGGCACGTGTGTTCTGCGTGATAGATGTATCAGTATAGTCTACAGCGCGCGTCTCAGGATCATACACTACATTTTCCAATACGGTTCCATAACGAATCGCATTGTAAATGTCAGGCTCTTTTTCGGCAGAAAGATCAATCGCTTTTGCATAACAACCGCCTTCTATATTAAATACACCCGTGTCAGTCCAGCAGTGCTCATCGTCACCGATCAACTTACGTTTTGGATCTGCACTCAGGGTAGTTTTTCCAGTTCCGGAAAGACCAAACAGAACACTTACGTCTCCCTCTTCGCCTACATTGGCGGAGCAGTGCATAGGCATGACATCCTGGAGTGGCATGAGGTAATTCATTACTGAGAAAATACCTTTCTTCATTTCTCCAGCATACTGCGTACCCAAAATGACGATCTCCTTGTGCTCCAGATTCATATTGATACTGGTCTTGGAGGTCATATTTGACGTGTAGCGGTTAGCAGAGAAACGTCCACTGTTAAATACAACATAGTCAGGCTCACCAAAGTCGGCGAGTTCTTCTGCTGTAGGCATGATCAGCATGTTTTCCATAAACATGGCGTGATATGCGCGAGTACAGATAATCCTTACTTTGAGGCGATAGGCGGGATCCCAGCCTGCAAATGCATCTACTACAAAAATCTGGTCACGTGTATTTAAGTAATCAATCGCACGTTCGCGGTTGATCATGAATACATGCTCATCCATGGGGATGTTGATGTCTCCCCAGTCGATGTTGTTTTCAGATTCAGAATGACGAACTACACGCTTGTCCTTAGGGCTACGGCCTGTTTTTTCGCCTGAGTAGCACAAAAGAGCACCAACGTCAGAAATGGCAGTTCCCTTTTCGCTGCGAAGCGCGATTTCATAAAGAGACGCCTTGCTTGGATTGCGGTGGATTTTGTCTACCTCAATTCCGTACTGTTTGAGATCAAAAGACATGTTTTGTTGAATTAGTTGATTTTGTGGCTCAAAATTTCGGCAAATGTACGGCTTACCGAAGGATGTAATTCAACAAATAGGGTGATTTTTGGTAGTTAAGTATTTATAGGTCGCGTCAGCGTTTTTGCAAGACAGCTCACTCGCTTAATCTTGGAAAAAGCGCAGTACGTAGCGACGATTCATGGACTCTTGACACATATAAAATCCTACAGTACTAAAATGTATGATTGGTCAATCGCTATTCACCAACTAGTTGCTGGGAGAAGTAATGCTGGAGATAGGCCTTGGTTTGAGGATAAGTTTCTGGTGCTTCAGCAACCCAATCCGCTGGCTTAAACCAGCGTACTTCTTCGATGCCTTCTTCTGCTTGGCCGACTAAATGTGGTACACCTTCAACATGCATCAAAAACCAGTGGGTAGTTTTTAGAATATCTCGCCCTTTGTGAGGATAAACATGAAAACTCTTGGGTAAACTACCGATCATGGTGGGTAGCAAAAGACCGGTTTCTTCCTCTACTTCACGAATTGCGGCTTCCTGGGCACTTTCATCTGGTTCTATGCCTCCTTTTGGTAATGACCATCTTCCTCTGGAGAATATAGCAAGAAAGGCACCTTCACCATTTTCTACTAAACCTCCTGCAGTTTCTCGTTTTTTGAACTTACGAGCCAACTTTTTAAATCCTTCTGTACACGCCTGCTCGCTTTCGAATTGGGCTAAAATTCGAACACGTGCTTTATTATAATGCGGCTCCGTCAAAAGTTTTTTACAAAGCTCAATAAATGCTTTGTTCGGTTTTGCTTTAATACTGAACACTTGTTCCTCACTATAGGACTCATTGTCCAAGATGTTAATGAGGTTGTCGTAGAGTATGGTAGAAAATGTATAATTTTGCTTTTCAGAAGGGTAATCTAATACCAATTCCAAATTGTAGCCAAATACGCTTATCATATGTCTTTGCCTGTTGATGCTTCAAAAATTGCAGAGTATCTGCTAAAAATCAAGGCCGTGCGCCTAAGTATTCAAAATCCTTTCACCTGGAGTGCCGGTTGGAAGTCACCAATATACTGTGACAACCGCCTTATTCTCTCCTTTCCTGATACTAGAAAAGCAATACGAGACGCTTTTGTTGCTTCTGTAAAGTCTCAGTACCCGGAGGCGGAAGCGATTGCCGGCGTTGCTACTGGGGGGATTGCTATGGGAGCATTGGTAGCCGATGCCCTTGACCTGCCTTTCATTTATGTTCGTCCTACTCCTAAATCTCATGGGTTAAAGAATCAAATTGAGGGTGAAATCAAGCCAGGACAAAAGTACGTTGTTATCGAGGATCTTATTTCCACCGGAAACAGCAGTGCTGCAGCTGTTGTCGCTTTGCAAGAGAGTGGTGTAAAGGTGATAGGCACATTAGCCGTTTTTAGTTACGGTTTTCCCAAAGCAGATGTCCGTTTTGGAGAGACTGGAACCCCGTTTCACACACTTTCTGATTTGCCAACATTACTTGAAGAAGCAGCAAAGTTGGACTACATACGCCCGGAAGAGATGGAAGTTATTTATTCCTGGCGACAATCTCCAGAGCTTTGGCAACCGCTTGAGGCTTAGTCCGTACCTGAGTCGCGAAAAGGAAAACGTAAATACATGAATCGATCCAGCTTCCAAAGCAATAACTACCCTGAGCACACTAACCGTTTTGCTATGGTGCAAAATACGGCTATGACTTACTATGCTGCGATCGCTCTGGTGATCATGCTTGCTGTAGTCGTAACCATATCGCAAGGAAGCGGAGGACAAGAAATAGCACTGATCGTAGCAGTAGCAGCGGGCGCTGGTGTCTTTATCGCAAATGCATTAGCGCAGGCAAACTTGCGCCGAACATATGCCCAGATTCGCTTTGTAGGAGATCATTTTTCACTGATCTCGGTGCATGATATACTTTCAGATGATGACAATCATGCCTTTCCACTGCGATATGCAGCTCCTTCCCGCTTAAGTAATGACAAAATCCAGCTTCACTATGCCGATCAGGTTATTACGCTCAATCGTGAAGATTGGGATGACTTTGATGTGATCTGGTCCTGGCTTGTAGCCCCTCAGTGGGAAGCATCGACTTCGTCGATGCAATGAAAAGTTTTTGCTCCGCAAAAACAATGAAGAGAAATCACTTCGCGATTTTAGTGAAGCACCTCGACTTCGCCTCGGCAGGTGAAGCATGAGTCACAAGGCTTTAGCCTCTTATTCTACTATTATTGTCCGATGATTTATCATCTTGGGCAAAAAGAAGAAATCGCGTCGCGATTTCTTTTCACTGCCGAGACGAAGTCGAGGCTATTACTTAACTTGCGGCTCATTTTTAAGCAAATATCATTTACAATGTCTCTACTCGCTGGAAAGTCTACTTTGGTAACGGGAGCAACCCGTGGAATTGGTCGTGCTATAGCACTTGCTTTTGCGCGCGAAGGTGCGAATGTCGCCTTTACATATCGCAGCTCCGTTGAGAAGGCTAAAAGCCTCGAAGAAGAGATCACTGCAATGGGCGTTCAGGCTAAAGGATTTCAGGCAGATGCTGGTGACTTTGATGCCATGCAGGAAGTTGTAAATGAAACTGCCAGTGCCTTTGGATCACTTGATGCTGTGGTAAATAATGCCGGCATCACAAAGGATACACTATTACTTCGCATGAGTGCGGAGCAGTGGCAAGATGTGCTTAATGTAAACCTTAACTCGGTTTTCTTTGGTACCAAAGCTTCATTACGAACAATGCTTAAGCAGCGCTCTGGAAGCTTTATCAATATCAGTTCTGTTGTGGGATTGCAAGGAAATGCCGGACAGGCAAACTATGCGGCCTCTAAGGCAGGCATTATCGGCTTTACGAAATCGGTAGCCAGAGAAGTTGGCTCCCGCGGTATTCGCGCCAATGTGGTTGCACCTGGCTTTATTGCAACTGAAATGACCTCTGAACTTCCAGAAAAAGAACTCGAAACCTGGTTGAACACCATTCCGCTCAAGCGTGCAGGACAGGTCGATGACGTTGCTAATTTGTGTGTATTCCTTGCCTCAGATCGCTCTACCTACATAACAGGGCAGGTTTTGAATGTAGACGGTGGAATGGTAATGGCTTAGTATTAATTTGATGATTAGCTGATATGTTAATTAGCTAATTTCTCACATAATCAAATCAGCTAATCACCAAGTCAGCTAATTAACGAATCACCCAATCAGCTAATTTACTCAATGCAAATATCCTTCGGTTTTTCACCTGCCTACATCATTTTGATTGTTGGGATAGCAGCTTTGCTCAGTTGGCTTATGTATCGTGGGACGCGCGATCTGCTTCCAGCTTTGCCTCGCTGGGCTTTGGCTATTTTCAGGTTTTTAGTACTTGCTACCATTGGTATTCTCCTTTTGGAGCCTATGCTAAATTCTCAAAAGCGAAATAGCGAGATTCCAATTATTGCTGTTTTGCAGGATGATTCTGAAAGCTTGGTAGCACATAAGGATTCTACATTTGTGCGCAATGAGTACCCAGGACTTTTAAATAACTTCCTTACCCAGTTTAGTGGAGAAAAATATCAAACTGATTTCTATACATTTTCTTCAAAACTAGAAAATGGAGCCTCTGCTGATTCACTAGGATTTAATGCTAGTGGTACCAATCTCTCAAACGCGCTAGAGTCTTTACAGAAGCGTTACCAGAACCAGAATCTTGGTGCCATTGTCCTCGCAACTGACGGTATTCCTACATCAGGAAAAAATCCACTCTATAGTATTGATCGCTTTCGCCAGCCAGTATATACTGTTCTATTAGGAGATACTACTGTACAGCGCGATGTGAAAGTTACCGAAGTGCTATATAATGAGTTGGCGTATCTGAAAAGTGAGATTCCAATTCGCGTGACGGTCCGTAGCGAAGGCTATGAAAAGTCAAGTCTAAAGGTGAGTCTGAGAGGAGATGGGAAAGTATTGAAAACGGAGCCCATTACTTTAGGTAGAAATCGTGTTCAAGGCGACGTTAATTTCCTGATTAAGCCTACGACTGCAGGCGTTCGTCAATACACGATTTCTGTATCACGAATGGATCAAGAGGTTACCTACCGAAATAACAGCAAGCGCATTTTTATCAATGTCCTTGAAACCAGAGCTAAGATTGCAATATTCGCAGGTAGCTCTCACCCCGACCTTGGCGCACTTAATGAAGCCTTCAAGCGTGAAGATCGCTATGAGGTAACTTCTTTTATTCGCAAAACAAATACAAGCTTTTATACAAATCCTACTGCATATAACCTGGCGGATTTCGACCTGTTTATCCTGCATAATTTTCCTATTTCTAATGCAGACCGTGACTGGGCAACCAAGCTTGCCGAAGAAGCAGAAAAGCGCAAAAAGCCAATTTTCTTCTTTATAGGCTCACGCACAAACCTTGCCGCCCTACAGCCATTATATCCTTATATGGCAGCTACACCGGCGAGCGTAAATCCGCGATCGGAGGAGGTTATCGCTAATTTTACGCCAAAATATAAGGACCACTCCACCTATACATTTCCAGATGCCTGGCTTCAGTGGGCTAATTCTGCACCACCTTTGTATAGAAACAGATCAGGATGGCAGCCGAAGCCTACAGCTAATGTGTTCGCTACAGCAAGTATCAAAAATGTAAAACTGAATTATCCGGTGTATGTACTTCAGAATCAATTAGGGCGGAAAAGTGCTGTCTTTATTGGCGAGAATTTCTGGCGTATGCGAGCGCATAGCTACATCGAATCCGAAGGCTTTGAGCTGTTCGATGATTGGTTTTTCAATAACCTGAAGTGGCTTACAGTTACTGATGACAAGCGCAGGTTTAAGGTGAATCCGGGCAAGCGCCTGTATACAGGCGGCGAAGCTATCCGGTTTAAAGGACAGGCGTATGATGATAGTTACAACCCTGTTCCAGGAGGCGAAATCAAAATCCAGCTTACCGATCCTAAAGGCAATACAACTGACTACTTCATGAATGAATCGGGCCAGGGCCAGTATTTCCTTGAGCTCAATAAATTGACAGAAGGCACATACCGTTATTCCGCTGATGGCCGCAAGGAAGGCAAACCGCTAGGAAAAGACGCGGGCCAATTCTCGGTAGGTGAAAGTAATATTGAGCATTTTCGCCTTCGGGCAGACCAGAGTATGATGCGTCAATTGGCACTTCGTACTGGAGGCGAGTTTTCCCTCGCACGCGATATGGCTTCGCTGGCACTTAATATTCAGGATAATCCTAATCTGAAGCCTATAGTAAGCTTTCAAAAGAGCCGTAAAGGTTTTAATGAATTGCCTTGGATTCTGGGGCTTATTCTTGCACTTCTTTCCATTGAGTGGATTGTAAGAAAGTTGTATAGTCTTTTATAGGTTATATTGGGGGAAATTGTTTAGTAGGTGGATATTTGTTTAAACTAATGAGAGGAATATTAAGTTATATCTTTCGTTTTGTTTATATTTGATTCTAGAGAAAATCACTTGCTCCTATCGTGACTATAACCTTACCTCATAAAGCATCCTTAGCGCTGGTAGACGACCACCAGTTGTTTTTGGAAGGATTATCATTATTGATTTCCCGCAATATCAAAAATGCTGACATCTCCACATTCATGCGCCCTCGCGATGTTATGAATACGTTTGGGGTGGAGCCACCTGATCTTGTTATTACGGATCTCTCCATGCCATATGATGGGGGCGGAATTTCGCTAATCCAAAACTTGCGCGATCTGCATAAGGAGGTGCCCATTCTAGTCGTATCCATGAATACTAAGCCGGCACCTATCAAGGCGGTCGTAGCGTATGGAGCGAATGGCTTTGTTCCTAAAGATGCCCCAGAGCATGTTTTGATGGCAAGCATCGAAGCCTTATTAGATGGGAAGTCTTATTTTCCTCCTGCAATCCAGGAAATGCTGGACGATGAAAATGATTTAGAAGGTGAGAGAATACTGAAAAATCTCACTTTCAGAGAAAAAGAAATCCTTGGCCTTGTAGCAAGAGAAATGGCCAATCAGGAGATTGCTGAGAAGCTTAAAATCAGTAAGCGAACCGTAGAAACGCATCGCAAAAATATCATGCGTAAATTAGGCGTGAAAAACTCCGTCGGATTGGCGAAGTTTGCCTATCGCTTTGGTATTACTGATTAATCATGATGCGCTACAGTTTCTATTTTCTCTCTTTACTTTTAATATTTATTTCGGCTTGCAATTCAGGCTCAAATGCTCCGGCTGAATTGTCGATTGCTCAGAGTCAGCAACTTGTCGTCGTTGAAGCTTCCAATTGGAATTATTTCCAAGGAGGACTATACCTCTATGAACGCGAAGGTCCTGAGAAGCCCTGGACTTTATTCAAGTCACCCATCCCGGTAGTTTTAGGAATGGAAGGTTTGGCTTGGGGAAGAGGGCTTGAAGATTTTCGTAAATCAAGTGATGGTCCCAACAAAAAGGAAGGTGATAAGCGTAGCCCGGCTGGCGTATTTCCTTTGACTTCTACTTTTGGTTATGCTTCCGTTGCAGAGTCAGGTATAAGCAACATGCCCTATATTGAGGTTTCTGGCTATACGCGCTGTATCGAGGACAGCAAGTCGCAATATTATAACGCGATCGTAGATGAGCGCGAAGTGAAAAATGACTGGAAAAGTGCCGATGCTATGCTCCGCGATGATGAGTTGTACCGCTGGGGAGTTTTTGTAGGACATAATCAGCCTGAAGCAGAAGCAGGAGCAGGTTCATGTATTTTTATGCATACCTGGCGAAGCGAAAATCAAGGTACTCTCGGTTGCACTGCTATGGATCAAGTGCAGCTTCAGGAAGTTATTTATTGGTTAAAAAGCTGGAAGAATCCCTTGCTCGTTCAGTTGCCTAAATCTGAATATGTAAAGGTGCAGGAAGCCTGGGGTTTGCCGGTGCTGTAGGCTGGGCTATTTGCCGATCTCGTCGATTTTATGAGCAACAGTATCTACATCAAA
>JBGCFB010000347.1:0-6917 GCA_045106685.1 Bacteroidia bacterium
CAACGAACTTGCTATATCAGATTATGCAGCCTACTGCTCGCTTGAGACCTTAGTAAAACTCGAAAAATAACTTCATCATTTTGCTTGATCTTTTGTCTTCATACTGCGTCAAAAAAGTATCGAATAGCACGCTATTCTCAAATTTTTCTCCTTGTCTGAACCCAAAATCTCTACGCATTATGACCATTTTATTTTTTTCGTTTTACTTAGTGCAGTGCCACCGGCACTTCATTCTGCAATAGTCAATCTGCAATACGTCTGGAATCATCTGAAAAAAACTTGCCTATTATTTCGCGAAGCCAATTGGCTTCGCGAAATGGCGTAGATCGGGATATGATCTGGATTGCCTACAAAGGCATCGTCTATGAGGTGACGGAAAGCCGCCATTGGCGCAACGGCATCCACTATGGACATTGGTCCGGACAAGAGCTTGATGATGAACTCGCAGAGGCGCCACACGCCGAAGAAGTCTTCAAGCGCTTTAAGGCTGTAGGCCGTTTGCCAGAAAATTAAGGCTCATGCTTCTTATTCCAAACAGATTACTGACGGAAGACTTTGTCTGTCTTTTTCATCATGATCTCCACTGCACTTTTTTAAAGAAAAAGCTTGATTGTGACTTGCATGGAAGGCAAAGCTACGTCGTGCGCCATGCTGTTTCTATAGTGCTCAAAGGCACACAACATATTACTGGTGAGCAAGGATTTAGTGTGTCCATAAAGGCTGGAGAGCTAGGTTTTATTCCCAAAGGATTATACACCGTAACAGACCTTGTGTCAGATGAAGGGGCCTTCGAGAGCTATCATCTGTATCTGGACACCGAATATTTTGACAAACTAAAAGAAGAAATGAAGCTCGGGGAGCCTGCGAAAACAACGCCGAATGCTATCCCTGTTCCTCCTTTGTTGCCTGCTTTTATGGCCTCACTGGATGCGATGTATGACGGGAAATATCAGGCTCCTTTTTTATTTGATGCAAAGGTGAGGGAGTTTGTTGGAATCTTATTAGCACATAAAGGCGAGGCATGGCTGGCCAGTCTTTTTCGCATGTACCAAAAGCCACCAAAGGCTAATCTGCAAGCATTTATGCAAGCGTATTTTGATAAGCCTTTCAGCATCGCCGATTATGCATTTTTAACCGGGCGAAGCATATCCTCGTTTAATCGCGAGTTTAGATCAAAATTTGATACATCACCTCGTCAATGGCTCATCAAGCATCGACTCGGTAAAGCGAAAGATTTATTGACAGAACAGCGGTTCCCTGTTTCAGAAGTAGCAGATCGGGTTGGTTTTAATAGCGTTTCTCATTTTATCAAAAGCTTTAAAGAAGCCTATGGTCGTACTCCTGGCGAAATGTTTGATTCAAAACCGATACTCTGATTGAAAAGTGTTATTGATTATTGAACGATAGAGGCACATTTGTTCCTAAATCAAATCTTAATCAAAAACAATGAGCAATATTACCTTATTAGGGTTGGGCATTATGGGAAGTCGTATGGCCCTTAACCTTCAAAAGAAAGGTGCTAACCTTACCGTTTGGAATCGCAGTAAGGATGCATGCCTCCCGCTGGAAGCTGCCGGAGCTAAAGTTGCTACCACAGTGGAGGAAGCCGTAAGTCAGGCCGATGTGGTCATAACCATGCTGGCAAAACCCGAAGCTGTCGAAGAAGTGATGCTAGGGGAGGAGGGAGGCCTTTCATTTATGAAAAAGGCTAGTCTATGGATTGATAGTTCTACCGTGAATCCGTCTTTTTCGCGTTTTGAAAAACAATGTGCAGACGTTCAGCATATTCGCTTTTTGGATGCTCCTGTAGCGGGAACACTTCCTCAGGCCCAGCATGCCGAACTTGTCTTTTTTGTAGGTGGTGATGAGGCTGATGTTCAAGAAGCTGAGCCTTTGATGGGGATGATGGGTAAAAAGGTCATGCATCTAGGAGAAACAGCAAAGGGGGCTTCATTTAAAATGCTAGTGAATAGCATGCTGGCCCAGTCTATGTTGCTTTTTTCAGAGACCGTTTTGTTAGGTGAAAAAATGGGCCTTGATCCTGATTTTTTATTAAAAGTTATTCCTAATCTCGTGGTAGCTGCCCCTTTTACAAAAGCTAAGGCTGAGATGATTAAAGAAGGAAGTTACGATGTCATGTTTCCGCTTGAACTTATGCATAAAGATCTTCATCTTGCTGCGGTTAGTGCATATGAAGTAGGCCAGCCAGTACCCATGGTAAATATGGCAAAGGAACGTTATGCTGACGCCGTTCAGGCTGGTTTCGGAAGGTTAGATTTTGCAGGGATTCATAAATTTCTACAAGAAAATTAAGATGCTAAACACAATGCTGTTGTTCAACAAAACAGCAGTATTGTGCATGCTGGTCAAAAAGATATTCAATTAGTTATATTTTTCCATATCAGCATAATATTCATTTCAATTAAGCGTATATTATTTGTTCCTAATTTGGAAATATGCAGATTAGGCAATACATTAGCAATTAGAGAAAGCCTTCCTTGTAATTCACTCAAGCAGAACACTACCTCATGTCCTACTTTCTTACCTAAGTTTCCTTCCTAACCTTAACGCATACTGCGTTATCTTTTTTCCATTTGGGTCTTTTGCCCCTTGTACCCTTTTGGAATCATTTGGACCGTGTAAGTCCGTTTTCCGCAAGCACTGCTTTGTGGGCTAGTTAATTTGTGCCTTTTTGATAAAAAAGAGGCAAAGGTATCTGCGTACGATCATTTTTTCATGCTCCTCAACTAGAGGATCAAGCTACCTATGTCCATGATTTTTCGCGCACTGACATTATTACGTCAAGAATTGCAGGTTGGTATCCTCTCTCACGGAGGTGCTGCCGACGAAGTCGTTTTAGGAAACGTCGCCCAGGCAGGCGAAGCTGGAAGCACCATCCTCAACGACAAATTGATCATTTCCCTTCTGGGTACAGAAGAGGAAACGACCTTGCGCAATACGCCTCCCATTAAAGCAACTTCTGGTGGTTTTGCCAAGATCAATCCTCCTTTACATATCAATATCCACCTGCTGGTAAGCGCTTATTACGTAGGTGGCACTGGTACCGCACCTTATGAAAATGCCCTCCGGCGTTTATCCCAGGCAATTACCTTTTTTCAAGGAAAGTCGGTATTCGATCTGGCTAATTCTCCACACGCTACACTCGTGAATGACCCTGAATTAGCAGAGCTGAAACTTAGCATGGAATTACAGACTTTGGGATTGGAACAGACGAACCAACTCTGGGGCTCCCTTGGCGGCCGAATGGTGCCTGCGGCACTCTACAAAGTGCGCATGATCGCCATTCAGGCAGACCGACCTTCTGGCACCGGACCTGCTATTGAAGCTATTCACCTCAACGAATCTATTGATTAATCGCCATGGCATTCTCCATTATATATAAGCGATTATTTGAAATTCGTGGCCTTTTAGGCTTTGGCTTAGATGCTGCTGATGGAACAGCGTTCCATGACCGACCTGCCGATGAGCAGGAAACCGCTCAAGATCGGTTTGATATCCGTAATTGGATCAGCATAATCCCAACAGAAGAAACGGCAAGATTGATGGCTGGTCTTAAAATAAAGACCCATCAAAATGCTGACAGCTTTTTCGCAGGTATATCAGTGTTAGAAGAAGATAACGGAGGCAACCAGGAATTTCGACCACAAATAGCGCCAGTAGATGGGACACGTTTTCGGTTTTTACTAAAAGCCAAGAGCCCCTTTTTGTACAATATCACCAACCTGCCCTGGAATCCTCCTTTTGATGCAAAACTGTGGTTTTCTAATACTCTTACAACAAATTATCCATCACTTTCGAACCCGGTAAATGCCTATGCAGCCGGAGCCGATTATCCGATGGGCTCACTCGTCGAGCAGGGAGGAAGCATATTTGAGGCTATCGTCAATTTAGAAAACGCTGCAACAACTCCAGGTACTGATCCTGCAATATGGATAGCAGTCAACGATCATGATTATGTGCATCCAGGTGATTTAAGGCTGATTAACACACGATTTACCTATCGATTACCTTCCGCTGCGAATGAACAGAATGTGGATTGGGAGATCGTTACGCCTGGCCCTGTGGTTATTGCATCAGGTAATAGAACTGAGACAAATCCTTTCGCCAGTATAGGAATTGATCTGGGAGAAACCGAGCCCGGATCTTATACTTTGAACCTCACAGGTACCAATGGATTCAGCGCAAGCCATGAAGTGATTTTGGAACCAGAGCTTGCCCGAATGGACATTCTCGGTGTTGTGGAAATCATCCATGATGCAGGACTTGGCGATTCGCGTCTGTTGGAAAACACTGGCGTTCTACGCACCGAAGCAAACGTGACAACGACGCCTGCTTTTGAAATTCGCCTGCGCCGCAGGTCGGCCTATTTTCGATACCATTTTATGCCCGAACTCAACCCGGTCCCAGCCCTGGGAGACCTGGAGCTTGATTCCGGCAATATCTACCGAACGATCAATCCTATCCCTTTGCTGAAAGAGCGAGTCTCTGTGAGCTACAGTGGCGGAACGCTGCTCCCTAATGCAAGTTTTGAACAGTTGAAAAACGACGCGGATCGCGTGTTTTCAGAAATATATATCTACCTCTAAACCCTAACCTAAGTCATGTCAAATTACAGAACGCCCGGCGTGTACGTCGAAGAAATTAGCAAGTTTCCTCCATCGGTTGCAGCTGTGGAAACCGCCATTCCTGCATTTATTGGCTACACTCGTCTAACCAGTTATCAAGGGAATACCTTACTTAATCGCCCAGTCAAGATCAAATCACTTGTCGAATATGAAGCGGTATTTGGTGCGCGATTGGAAACCTTTACGGTTGCGGTAAACACCCTGAATGGAGGAACACCGACAGAGCAAAATGTGATCGACACCGCTCCGGTAGCACCTGCCCCCTTCAACTTTCGCATGTATTACGCACTTCAGCATTACTTTTCTAATGGGGGAGGACCTTGTTATGTGTGTAGCGTAGGTGCGGATAGTGGAGCGCTTGCTTTGGTCAATTTTCAAAATGGCCTCGCCGCCATCGGCAGAGAAGATGAACCAACCTTGTTGCTATTTCCAGATGCGGTAGGACTATCCAACGGAGACTTTTACACCTTGATGCAAGACTCACTGAGCCAGTGTAATACCTTGCAGGACCGTTTTGCATTGGTAGATGTATTTAATGGTAATCTCGATTATACCGCTGTTGGAGGAACTGATGTTATTAATGCGACGCAGGCTGGAGATACCTTTACCGGATTGCGTGAAGGTGTTGGTACCAATAACCTCAAATACGGTGCGGCTTACTACCCATGGCTGGAAACGCTATTTACCTATAACTATGATGAGGCTGCTGTAACGGTCACAGGCACACTCAATAACGCTGCCGTTCCAGGTTCGATGGTTTTGAGAAATAATGAGCCTGGAGAAGAAGCCAATTCACTTTATCATCAAGCCAACGATCTCTATCATACGATCAAAGATCAAATTACTGCGATGCCTATCATTTTGCCTCCAAGCGCGGCAGTAGCAGGTATTTATGCCGCGGTAGACCGTGATCGTGGCGTGTGGAAAGCACCTGCCAATGTATCGGTACGAGCCATAAAACGCCCTTCAGTAGCTATAGACAGCGCAAGTCAGGAAGACTTGAATGTCACGACTAGCGGAAAGTCAGTGAACGCGATTCGCAGCTTCACAGGAAAAGGACACCTTGTTTGGGGAGCGCGTACGCTTGCTGGCAATGATAATGAATGGCGCTATGTGCCGGTTCGTCGCTTCTTTAATATGGTGGAGGAGTCTGTGAAAAAGGCTAGTGAAGGCTTTGTCTTTGAGCCAAATGATGCCGGAACCTGGAATAAGATTCGGGCCATGATCGAGAATTTTCTCACACTTCAGTGGCGCGCAGGCGCCCTCGCAGGCGCAAAGCCTGAAGACGCATTCTATGTACGTGTCGGATTAGGCCAGACCATGACAAGCCTTGATGTACTCGAAGGCCGCATGATCGTGGAGATCGGCATGGCCGCAGTTCGCCCAGCCGAGTTTATCATCCTTCGCTTCAGCCATAAGATGCAGGAAAGCTAATGCCACAGGCACTAGCTGATTTGATGATGAATTAATTAGCTGATTTGATAATGAGTAATTAACAATTAGTCATTCATTATTAAACCGCTCATCACCTAATCTCTAAATCAGCTAATCATCAAATTAGCTAATAATCAAATCAAAAAAATGTATAAAACTCCCGGAGTATATATAGAAGAAATAGCCAAGTTTCCGCCATCGGTGGCACCTGTGGCTACGGCCGTTCCAGCCTTTATAGGCTATGTCGAGCGTGTAACGCAGACGGATGGTAGTAACATGCTGGATCAGGCAGTGCGCATCAGTTCCTTACTTGAATATGAGCAAGTGTATGGCGGCGCATATGTCGCAACTACGTACACCGTAACAGTCGATACGACAGCGAATAATACCATAACTGCCGCTCAACCTACTGGTGGACAACGCTTTTACATGTATGATTGCTTGCGCCATTATTTTGATAATGGAGGTGGGCCATGCTATATCGTTGCGGTAGGAACCTATCGCACAGCTGGTGTTGTAAACAGTTTGGATCGTGTAGAGCTGGAAAGTGGTTTGGCTTTATTGACAAAAGAAGACCAACCTACACTAATCGGCATTCCCGACGGCGCAGGCCTGCGCACCAGTGCCAATCCCGATATAGCTGGACTAGGAACATTGCAAGCCAGCATGCTCGACCATTGTCAAACTCAACAGGATCGCTTCGCTATTCTGGACGTAATGGACGGACGTACTGCACCTTCTGTGCTCGCTGATCCTGCTGGCGATTTTCGCAATGCTATCGGTGTAAATGCACTGGATTATGGAGCAGCGTATTATCCCTGGCTTGATACCGTGTAT
>JBGCFB010000348.1:0-12034 GCA_045106685.1 Bacteroidia bacterium
CTGATGGTCGTGGTGCGATTGAATGTCTTTTTGACAGTGGTGGCTTTTCCGTTTTGTGCCAATGAAGCGAGACTTGCCATAAGGGTGCAAATTGTAAGAATGGTTCTCATATTGAAGATGATGATTAAGTCTTCAAAAGAGTCTATTCTTGTTCAAAAGCCACTTTACATTTGTTAAGAAATTACGACTTGGACTGCTTTCCTGCGCGAATACGCGACAGACTCACCGGCGATATTTGAAGCATGGAGGCGATGTCCTTTAGCGGAGCCACTTGTATAAAGCGCGGGAACATATATTCAATGTACTGGTAGTTCCGAGTAGCGTCATTGGCCAGGAGATTGACAAAGACATCAATCAGCGTAATGTGTACTCGTTCTGTAAGAAAATTTCCAAACAGCGCCCAGTTTTTTGATTCCTGAAATAGTTGCAATAAGTGTTTTCTGGAAATCATCATCACTTCCGTTTTTTCATAAAACTGGAGCGAAAACTGCGATGCATCCTGCTGAACGAAGCTTTTATATTCAGTAATAAAGGTCTGCTCCGGCTTCATCCACAGCGTTTGCTCCTGCCCCTCGGCATCCAGATAGAAGCAGCGCGTGATGGCGCTTTTCGCAAAAAACAGATACTCACATACTTTACCCATCTCCGATATAACCGCATTCGCCTCAAAAGTCTTTTGCTCAAACAAGGATAGGCCGTGTTCAATTTCTTCTGTAGAAAATGCGGGATTGTAGGTGAGGAGTTCTTGGGTTATGCGTGCTTTCATGGTTGTCATAATGAGTAAGAAAGCTAATGATAAATCGTCACATCCTCCAGATGGATTTCTCCATGTATACCGAAACTGATCGTTCGATGGAGTCTATATTGCAAATCAAAGGAACACAAATCAATGGGCTTAAAAAGCTTCCGGATCAATTTCTTGCAATGCCGAGTTTCTCGTCTTGTAAGGAGATATTCATGAAGTCCGTATGACAGGGATGGTCTACTTTCTTTTGATAAATATACTCGTTGTAATTGTCCATTTTTTCCAAACCTCAGATGGAAATCCTGAAAGCAATCAAGTTCCTCCATATCGATCTCCTGCTCCGCAAGCTTGGCTTCCAAATAGCTATCGACGCTGTCTTTGATGGGGGCAAGGTATTCTCGGTGGAGTTTTAATTTAGTTCGTTTTTTCGACTCTCTTTTTGTCAAATTTCGCATCCTAATATTGCCACCAACATTATACCACTTTCCACGCGGTAAGATATTAGTGAATTGGTTAAATCGATTTTGCAAATCGAGTTTATTTTTTAGCGAATCATAAATCGACACTATAAGCTCCGCGTGTTTTGCTCTGTTAACTTGAGACCATGGACATCGATATGACTTATTAGAATAATTACCACTCAGCCTAAACTTGAATTGAATAGTCATACAGTCTGAGGGACGCATATTCCAATTCTGGATCAAGGAATCAGGAGGGATGGAATCAATACCTGAGCTTAATAATCCCCTCGCGATAACAGTACTTATACTATCTTCTAAAAGAACTTTACGGGACACCATTTTGTCCTTTCTATAAATCTTTGGCCACGACGACTTCACTTTACCTCGCTCTTTTACAAAATGCGTCAACACTCCCTTAAAATGCTCACCATCATCACTGAAAAAGTCAATGATATGTCTCGATAGCGATATGCGAAAATGTGTCTTATATGAAGATTTTTCGACGTTTGGGAGATCGAAATAGAAGCTTTCTCGCTCAGCAAGCGTCGAGTTTCTCCAGGTGTAATTGGTGTCTATTTTGGTATAATGAAGCTCGCTTTTTTGTCCAAAAAGATTGAAGCAAAAAAGAAATGGGAATAGCAGCAAACCGGTTTTGGGATTCATGGAGTTTGGGATTTGTTGCATGAATATAAAACTCCATTACCGTTTCCGATAATGGAGTTTTGTTATGATGTTACACGGTTTTGGGGGTCATTGCACGTAGAGGCGCAACGGTGTTTTTATGTCGAGCGCCTCTACAGCACATCCAACAACATGCCCGGGAAGATACCGAACATGATCACAAGCGCGACAAGAATAGCCGCTCCGATTGCTGGTAGCATGCCGTAGTTCAGCTGTAGGTTATTGTCCTCTGATTTTCCACTGAAAAACATCGTGGCTATCAAACGGAGGTAGTAATACGCTCCGATAACAGAGGCGAGAATACCGAGGACGGCGAGTACAATCAACCCCTGGTTGATCGCCGCAGCAAATACGAGGTACTTTGCCATAAAGCCCGCAAGTGGAGGAATACCAGCAAGCGAAAGCATAAAGACTGACATCGCCGCCGCAAAGGCTGGCGCCTTTTGACCGAGTCCACGCCAGCTATCCATATTGGTATCCGGGAAGTCGCGCTCGACCATACTCACCATGCCGAATGCACCGATGTTCATCAATGTATAGATAAACATGTAGAACACAACCGGCATAAAGCCAGCCTCACCAGCACACAGACCAAGCAAGACATAACCAGCGTGCGCGATACTGGAATAAGCCAGCATACGCTTTACATTCTGTTGGCGCGCGGCCACGATATTACCATAGACCATCGTCAACAATGACACGGCCATAAGGAGGTAGAGTATCTTGGTATTAGCAAGGAAATTGAGGTCCTGCATGATCACAGCAAGCGCAATAAAGGCTGCCATTTTGGAACCTGTAGCCATGAAGCCAGCAAGCGGAGTAGGAGTACCTGTGTACACATCCGGTGCCCAGTTGTGGAAAGGAAAGGCGGCGACTTTGAATAAAAAGCCTACCAAAATCAATCCCATGCCCAATAGCATAAGCACACTGTGCTGTCCTTCGGTAAGGCCTGTTACAGCGGCAGGCGAAGCCAGCGCTTCACCGAGTTCGGCAAAAGCAACCGTTCCTGAGATTCCGTATATCAACGATATTCCCAACAACAAAAAGGCTGATGCAAATGAGCCAAGAAGGAAATATTTAAGGCCAGCTTCGTTTGAGCGGGCATCTGTTTTGTAGAGTGAAGCGAAGATATAGAGACACATCGACATGGTCTCAAGGCCGATGAATGTCATCAGCAGATTACGACCATTTGCCAACATAATCATACCCAGCACTGCAAACGCAACCAATGCATACACGTCTGAAATGGGCTTTTCGTGGCGTTTTAGATAATCCTGAATAAAGAAAAGCGAGAACAATCCCGACAGGGAAAGGAAGATATGGAACCAGGCGGCGCGGCCTCCAACTTCCAGCATGCTCCAGAACACTGTCTGCTCTGCCATACCCGTTTGTGTCCAGGCCCACACAGCCGACAGGGCTAGTCCGCCCATCGCTGTCCAGTTAAGCGCCTTACGAATTTTGAAAGCATCGAGCAGCATTAAAATCAATGCTGTAGCCAGTATCAGTAGAAACGGACCACTCAACGATGTAAACTCGGAAACTTGTGCCAGGTAAGTATTATTCATACGATTGCGTTACTCGGCGAAATTAGCAGTAATTATTGGGCTACACCAAACGAAATTTGCGAGATTGCACTTTTAATGCACCATGAAAATGCGATTCTTCAAATTTATCCTCTTTTCTGCACTATTTGGCCTGTTCATCATAGGCGGATCATACATGCTTGTAAACAGCCAATCGGAGGATTTCCTATACAATAACGCATCAAAAGTCCCCAAAACGAAGGTCGCACTAGTTTTAGGGACTGCGGCACGAACCGCTCATAATCGTCCAAACCTTTTTTTCAAAAAACGTATGGATGCCGCAGCAAAACTCTACAATAGCGGCAAGGTGAGACATCTGCTCGTGAGTGGTGATAATCATGTCAAAAGCTACAATGAGCCTGAAGATATGCAGCAAGCCCTTATCGCCAGAGGCGTGCCTGCCTCAGCCATTACGCTGGACTTCGCTGGTTTTCGCACCTTTGACTCGGTCGTCAGAGCAAAAGAGGTCTTTGGGCAATCGAGTATTGTGATTGTTTCGCAGCCTTTTCATAATCAACGGGCTGTATTTATTGCTCGCGAAAAAGGCATCAAAGCCTATGGCTATAATGCTGGCAAAGTCTCTACGCGCGTTTCTCCCAAAACCTATGTCCGCGAATATTTTGCACGTGTAAAAGCGGTCCTGGATGTCTATGTGCTACAGACTGAGCCGAAGTTTTTGGGGAAGAAGGAGATTATTTGAGCCCGCGCGAGGTTGCGAGGTCTTAAAAGACCTCGCAATAATGATAGAATTAGGCGCTAAAGCGGCGAGATTGAAAAAGGGCTTTAGCCGAAATGATTTCTACCTGCGCGCATCTTTTACCTGCTTGGCCTTGAAAGGCCAAGCAATAGTAAAAATTTGAGAGGCTAAAGCCTGTAGAATAGTCTTGTGGCTTTAGCACTTATTCATTTTAATATTGCATGTTTTTTTAAAACCATGCAATAAGGTGTGGGTAATCGATAGCCGTTCAAGGCCTGGATACATATTCAAACAACTGCTGCGCATAATAAAAATGCGCCCGCTCATTGGGGTGGGAGTCGTAAGGCATATTATTCAAAGATGGATCATCCAAATCCACACTGATATTGATAGCGTCGATACCTTGTGACTTCATAAAGTCGACATGCTGATTGCTTAGTGGATCAGGCGTCAGAGCTGCTACCAGAAGGGATATTTCATGCTGCTCACAGACGGCGCGCATGCGCTTGATCGTGGCCCAGCTAGCATCTTCCAGCTGTATTTTTCGGGCCGCAAGGCCATCGGCGAAGTTCTGCGCTAGATTGACAGAAGCAAAGGTGAATCTGCCAGGCCAGTTTTCATATAAGGTGTTCCAGGGTTCGTATTGAATGTCAAAAGGTTCCGAATCGCCTTCTACAAATGGTATGCGGCTGCTGATCATCCGTTCAGGCAAGCGCTCATTTGCCATTGCAAATCCCATATGTAAGTGCCTCCTATACAACGGATTAAGCGCATTTCTATCCATATGAAAACCCGCATAACCCAAGATCACCTTTTCAGGAACATTCCCCTTTGCTATTTCCTTTTCTAACTGAATAAGACTCTGAACAGTACCAAAGCCAGGAACACCGAAATTGCGAAACCGGTATTGAGGAAGGCTTTTTTGTAACAAAAAAGAATAGGTCATACTATCATGAACGCCCATCCCATAGGTGTATGAGCAACCCATTACAAAAACAGAGGGCAGGCTATCAAGCTTTTTATCAAACGAACACACACGCAACGAATCCAGCCCGTGACTAACGGTGTATGCATGGCCTTCATTAATCGTCACGGTAAAGGAGCCTGGACGCAGCGCAAAACCCGTAATGCTATCGGGCAGGATACAAAAAGCCGGTTCGGATTCGATACTATAATCACTACGTTCATAGGGGCGATACCCTACGATCCATAATGCCAACTCCAGACACGGAATAAATAGCACAAATACATACAAATAAAACCGCCAACGGCTCTTCATAATGCTAAACCTAATTAACTTTGTGCTATGCAGGAAATAGAAGTAAAAATTCTGGAGATCGATTCACAGGCTGTCGTAAAGACTTTACTTGAAAAAGGCTTTTCGCATAAACAGTCGGGCGAATATTGGGCTACTTTTTGGGATGATCAGGAAAAAGGCCTGAGCAATAGTGGCCGAATTTTGCGCCTCCGCAAAGAATGCGAAACCAACATGCTGACCTTCAAGCGAAATATCTCGCGCGAAGGCGTTAAAATCATGGAAGAGCAGCAAACCGAAGTGGCCGATATGAAAACGGCTGTGCATATCCTTGAAGGACTTGATTACTCCATTAAATCCCAAACACGAAAGCACCGTCAGGTTTACCGCAAGGGCGACATCGAAGTCGTCATCGACGATTATAAAGATGAACTAGGCCATATTCCTCCCTTTCTGGAAATTGAAGCTCCCTCTGAAGCCGCAATTCATGAGACCATGGTACTGCTCAATCTCAAAAAAGATCAGGCCTTGAGCTGGGACACCTATGGTTTGGTGCGTCATTATGGTCAGGTAAAAAAGGTGGATGTGGATGTTACGCTGCCTTTGCGCGCTTCTATCCTGCGCGACAACTGGAAACTTGAAGATTGCCTCGTGCCAGATGATGCTGATCCACGTGCGATTCATTTGGCATTAGACTTTGGCGAAAATCCTGTGGGCGTGGCGTCTTTGTATCCCAAGCCTTGGGAAGATCAAGGTGCCAATGGCTGGCGTTTGCGTCAGATGGGCGTGCTGCCAGACCTACAAGGGAAAGGCGTTGGGCGCAAGATTATGGAGCGTGCTTTTGACATACTGCGTGAGCAAGAAGTGCCGTACCTTTGGTGCGATGCCCGCGAAGTCGCATTTTCATTTTATGAATCTTTAGGCTTTGCATACATCAGCGACTATTATGACGTTCCTAAGGTCGGACCGCATCGTCGGATGCTGAAGAGAATTAGCTGATTTGATGATGAGCTAATTTGATGATGACTGAATCCGCGACATCATCAAAATCAGCGTCCAAAAAAAGAGATTCAGCATAAACCGCGACATCATCAAAATCAGCGTCCAAAAAAAATAAGCGTTCCCCCCAAAAAACACAAAACCGAATGCCAGGAAGATTGACCCATACGCTAGAAAAAAACGGCAGAGCAGCAGCGCAATATTTACTCATTGCAACCCTTCTGCTTATTCCTTTTTTATCCTTTTCGCAAAACACCTACAACGTACGTGTATCGCCTGACCATCAGCAACTTATAGGCTTTTTTCAGGACAACTTGACTCAGGATAAAAGCGCCATATCTACCACATATCCGTTTGTTGGTTTTGTACAAAACGCCCAAAGACTCCAACCACCAGCGAGCCAAAAGCGCGCCGGCAATCTGACCAGAATCTTCACCCTCACCGTCGATAGCACCGTGAGCCAAGCCACTCTTCAGGCGAGCGGCGTATTCGAATGGATAGAACCTAACCGCAGCCAAACCCTGCACAGCATACAAGCTGACGCCCCCAACGACGACTCCGTAGCCTCACAGTGGTATCACCCATATTTGAACACCTTTGCCGCCTGGGATATAAGCCGCGGCAAAGACATCCGCGTCGGCGTGATCGACACAGGTCTGGACTATGATCACCCCGAATTTGAAGGGCAAATCGCGATCAACGCCGCAGAAGACCTCAACGGAAACGGCACCTTCGAGCCCTGGCCACAGGACGAAACCCGCAACGGCAAAACCGGCGACTTCGACCGCATCGACAACGACGGCAACGGATTTCCCGACGACGTCATCGGCTATGACTTTACCGACCAGCCGCGCTCGCCTTTCGGCGGAGACTTCATCAATCCAGACTCCGACCCACTCGACGACAACAGCCACGGAACCTACGTGAGCGGCATCATCGCAGCAAAAGCCAATAATAACTTTGGTGGAACAGGCATCGCGCCAGACTGCAAGATCGTGACCCTGCGAGCCTTCAGCGCCTCCAACGCAGGCGAAGACGACGACATCGCCCGCGCCATCGTCTATGCCGCCGATAACGGCATCAAGCTGCTCAACTTCAGCTTTGGCGATATCTATCCTAGCCGCATGATGCAGGAAGCCATTCGCTACGCCTATGCGCGCGGCGTCATCATGATTAGCTCAGCGGGCAACGGAACTGGCGACAATCTCCACTACCCTTCTGGCTTTCCAGAGGTAATCTCAGTCTCAGCATCATCGTTCGATGCGACGAGCGGCCGCGAATTTTTGTGGCCATTGAGTAGTTACGGCTTGACCGTGGACCTTTGCGCCCCTGGCGCAGGCATCGTCGCGCCGACCTTGCGTGACACCTCCGACGAAGGCGAGATCACGTACTTCCTGCGTGCACAAGGCACCTCTGCCGCAGCGCCTATGGTAACCTCAGCCGCAGCGATGCTCCTCGCCCAACGTGGCAACCTGAGTCCGGAACAAGTGCGCGGCCTCCTGACGACTTCCGCCGATGATATTTCACTTACCGGTTGGGATCACTTTACCGGAGCGGGTCGCCTCAATATCGAGCGCGCGCTTAATCTAACAGGAGCATCGCAGGTGCGCATCATCGCGCCAGAACATGACAAAGGTTCGGACGCGGAATCAGTCTATGTAATAGGCACCGTCCTCGATCCGCAGTTTGCTTCCTACAGCCTCGAATACAGAGCAGGAGAAAGCGATACCAGCGACTGGGTTGTGATTACAGAAAATGGCGAAAAGCAGATTTTCCAGGACACCATCGCGCTTTGGAACATCGCTGATCTCGCCGAAAACAGCTATACCTTACGCCTCGTCGCGAATCGTACCGACGGCCTTACCACCGAAAATCGCACGCGTTTCGTATTGGATCGCAGCGCACCGACCATCGATATAAAAGTCGCCCAATCTATTTGGGACAATGAAGTGCGCAAGCTCCTGATTGTCTATCGCAGCGAAGATCCAGGAAAGCACACGCTCCATTATCGTCAGCTTGGTGAATCCGTTTGGCGGACCATGAGCAACGACCGCAGCACCCGCAATGGCGAGTTTCTATTAGAACCTCGCGCCCTTGCCAATGCTCAGTTTGAGTTTTTTGTTGAAGGAGAAAATGCGGCTGATCTTATTGGAAAAAGCGCCATTGATACCTTTTTATTTGAAAAAAATGCCATCAATCGCAGCGGTTTTTCTCCCAAAGCATATGCCTTGCCGATGGGGCGCTTTTTACCCCAAACGACCGACTTTGACCAAAACGGTTTTGAAGAGGTCGTCATGAGCACCTATGATGATCAGCTCTCTTTTGGGCCGATTGAGATATATGAATTTAACGGTGGATTTTTCGTTAAAAAAGATTCGGTTGAACTACGTCCTATCCTCATTCCTAAAGACGTCGCCGATACCGACGGAGATGGTAATCTTGAATTGCTGGTTTCAGTTAATGATTCCACCTGGATTTTGGAACAAAGCAGCTCAACATCCTCTCCCGACCAGGTTCGATTTACCGACTTTGACCAGGAGCATTTCCCTTCCGAATTTGCCGATACTGATGGTGATGGAGAACTGGAATTAGTGACCAAAAATTTCAGAGATTATCTGATTTATGAGCGCAGTGGCGACACCTGGAGCGAAGCTGCTACCCTTGCAGACGCCAGCCCCAATTATGTGGGTTCCGTTGCGCCTCGCAGCCTCGTGGCTGACTTCGATGGCGACGGCAAAATCGAAACCGTTTTTGGTGATTTTGATGGCGACCTAATCGTGTACGAACATGCCGATGGCAATACCTACGATCTAGCCTTTGTCGACACAACCGATCTCAACAAATCTGCTTCATACCTCACGCAAGGCGACTTCAACGGCGACGGTAATCCTGACATTTTTGTAGCCATCCACACCTCACTGCTCCGCAACCCTGATTTCGAATACGATCCTCCCTACTGGCAGCTACGCATCTTCAGCGCGACAGGAGACAACGACTTTGAAGTCGTGTGGGAAGACTTTATCTATGATATTGATACTGAGGGATATAACGCTGCGACAGCGGGTAATCTCGACCTTGACGCTGCGGATGAACTTGTGTTTACCAGCTTTCCGCGCACCTATTTGATTGACTACGAAAATGGAGAATATGGCATACGCTGGTTCTTCTATGGTGCGATATGTACGCATCATATGATCCATGATTTTGATGGAAATGGCATCGGCGAAGTCGGCCTTGGACGCGGTGACTCGACCCTGTTTTGGGAAGCGAATCTGACGGCTCCTGGACCACCGACCGTGACCTCACTTGGAGGCATCGTGCTTGGCCCCACCAAAGTCCTCGTAGACTGGCCTACCTCAACCGGAGCCACTCAATATGGCATTGTGTACAATCCGACCGACAGCACTGGTGGTCAAATACGCACGATTCCCGCGCCTTCTAATGATCTAATGATTAATGATCTAATTGAGAATGTTCCCCACTTCTTTGTGATGCGAGCAGAAAGCGGTGCTGGCAACAGCGGCTTTGGCAATTTTGTCATTCGTATACCTCACGAAAACAATCGCATCGACAGCCTCGAAGTCGTGGGTGATCGCCAACTGGCGCTGCACTTTTCCTGGCCGGTTATCGACCGCACGGGCGACAAGGAATACTTCACGCTCAATGGCAGCATCACTCCAAAAGCGATCATTCAAGCTGGCTCTGGAGGAAACTCCCTGATTATTTCGTTTGATAAGCCTTTTGATATTGGTCAAAACACCTTATCAGTTGACAGCATGTTTCTCGACGCTGACTTTGGTATTTTTTCTCCAAATCAAGGCCCGGTTACTTTTGAATATACACCTGAAAATCGCGAGCGCCTTTACCTTACTAATTGGGAGATTACCAGCCCCAGTAAAGCGTTGCTCTTTTTCAATGAGCCACTTGATTTTACAACCCTCGAACCAGAGTATTTCACATTGTCACCTTTAGGAAGGGTGCACACGATTGCAGCAAGCGGCGAATTTCCAGGCGCTATTGAAGCAACTATTGAAGGCGCCCGTTTGGGAGCTTTAGGATACCCACTCAGCATCACGGTTAGCCCTAATGTTTGTGGTGTTACAGGCAACTGCATTGAAAAAGGCCTTGGTGATGTCGCTACATTTAGTTCCAATAAGCCCAACCTGAACGAAGTACATGTCTATCCAAGCCCAGTCGTGCTAAATGAATACTTTGAAGGCTTACGCTTCGCCAATCTCACACGCACCTGTACGATCCGCGTTCTGACCTCCTCCGGTCGCCTCGTCAACACCCTCGAAGAAACCGACGGCGACGGCGGCTTCACCTGGGACATGCGTGACATCACCGGCCAGCGCATCACGCGCGGCATTTACCTCTATGAAGTCACCAATGAAGATGGCGAGCAGGTACTTGGTAAGTTTAGTGTGGTGGAGTAGCTGATTTGATGGTGTGAGGATTAGCTGATTTGATGATTTTCTAAAAGCGAACATCAAGCATCAAACAGCGAGGACTAAAAACACCTCGAACCTAGTGCTTTGAACCTAGAACCTAGAAAGTCTTTGCAGCTCGCTGCTATATTTCTAAAAGCGAACATCAAGCAGCGAGGACTAAAAACACCTCGAACTTAGTGCTTTGAACCTAGGACCTACAATATCTCCTATAGGTACGAGGTCTTAGGCTCAAGGCGCTAAGTAAAACCTGACTTTTCCACTCATCCTCCAATTTCCCCCAAGTATCCTCAGCCTGCCCCCAAACGATAATCCTCGGTTGAGGAGCATACCCTGCACACATACATTTGAGCTTTCCCTTTTGTGAAAAAGCATTTTCCAAAAGGCATCATGAACCCTAATAACAGGATGATGAAAAGACTCACTAATGCAGTATCAACATGGATTCGCCTTGACTTGCTGATAGCAAGTTTGGTTTTTATATCCCTTAATTCCCTGAACGCGCAGATCGTTCAGCTTCAGAATGGAGATTTCGAAGACTGGACATCGGTTGCAGGTCCCGACACCTTCCATTCCTATACTACATCAAACGGCTTTTGCCACTTCCTTACTGGCGAAGCTTCCGCATGGTCGGTTCCTGGAAAAGTCGGTGACGCCATACACCTAGAATCGCACTATGCTGATGCAAATCTGACAATTCCAGGCTCTTTGGCCCTGGGCGACTTCTGTAATGGAGGAGTTAACGGAGGACTCCATTATCCCTTTTCTCCAGACTCGCTGATCTTCTGGACGAGACACGATGTGGCTGTCGGTGATACTGGTTTTATTGCCTTGTTCTACCGCAGTGGATCAAGTCAGAGAATTGCTTTATACCATCAATTTATTGGTACAAAAAATACATGGACACGTATTGCAACTCCACTAATTTCTCGGCCAGCGAGCATGGATACAATACTTATTATTGCGTATAGCTCCGACCCAAGCGCCGGCATTGATGGAAGCTGGGTAGAACTGGATGAAATGGAGCTAAAAGGAGCAGGACCAGGCTTGCCGAATGGCGGCTTTGAAACTTGGGCGAATGTAGGATACGAAGAGCCCGATCACTGGGGAACTCCGAATACGCCTTCAATCTGGTTTAGCCATGTTCAGCCCTTAACCAAATCCA
>JBGCFB010000349.1:0-10713 GCA_045106685.1 Bacteroidia bacterium
GTGAGCTATCAGTATGTAGATCAGTCCGGCAATCCTTCTCCTGTATGTAGCTTTATGGCAAAGGTTAATCCTAAGCCTTCTGCTCCTGCGATAACAATTATCGTTTGCGATAATGACAGCCTTGGATTTGATCTTCAGGACCATATTGATCAACTTGGTAATGGTGTAAACAGCACATTTACCTGGAAATCAAATGGTGTCGCTGGAGTGCTTGGTAATTCCACTACTTGGCAAACTGGTCCGATCATTACTGATAGAGTCGAGAACATTACCCTTCTGCGTAAATCAATCGTTTATAGCGTTCGTCCGACAAGCTCGCCAGAAGGTTGTAGCGGAGACGTTTTCAGAGTGATTGTTCGAATTGATCCTTCATCCAACTTAACTGCGCTTCCTTCGAACATCTGTAAAGGTGAACGTGTGAACCTCGCCAGTTTGGTACGTGATTATACTATGCTCGCTACCGGAGTTACATTCTACAATGGTGACCCGGCTGCCGGAGGCCAAGTGATCGGATCAGCTGCGATGAGCAGAGGTCTAATCTCTTCGCGGACCAAGATTATGGTACGTCCTCGCAGAACGAAAACCTACTGGGCACTTGGAACAACAGCAAATGGCTGTACTCAGGCAATACCATTGGTTGTGAATGTATCCACAGGTTGTTCTGTCTATCCGTCGATCACTGTGAAACTACAAGGTGCATATGATGCTTCAACACAGAATATGCGTACTACACTCAACCAAGCACAATTGATTCCTTCACAGGAACCATATACAGGCTTGGGTTATACCTTTGTAGGCGGTGGAAGTGAGCAAATGACAACTACTGCTCAGCAAAACCAAGATGTTGTTGACTGGGTATTGGTGGAGCTTCGCGATTCTGTAAGTCCCAATATCGTGGTACACTCACGAGCAGCGCTATTGCTGAAAGATGGACGTATTGTAGATGTAAATGGCGTCGACGATGTACAGATTAATATTGCAAATACAGTATCATATTTCGTAGCGATTATTCACCGTAACCACCTTGGTTTGATGACGGCTAATCCTATCCAACCAGGAGTTGCTGTAGACTTTAGCGATCCTTCGCTAGTGGTTTATGGAGGTATAAATGCTCGTGAGATACGGAATGGTAGTGCGCTTATGTTTGCAGGTGATGCAGACGGAAACGGACAAGTTCAAAATGTAGACGATGCGCTTCTCTGGAGGCCATTTGCAGGCCAGAGCGGCTATAAAGGCGCTGATTATAACCTTGACGGCCAGGTTCAAAATTCAGATCGTGTATTGATCTGGACTCGAAATGTAGGTCGCGGAACTAATATTCCAAGGTAATCGGGAATCAGTTTCGAACATGAATCCCGGAAGGCGTTTGCCTTTCGGGATTTTTTTTAGATAAGAGTACATCAGTACAGAATTTAGAAGTACGTCAAAAATTTCTACGCTGCACGCTGATCTCATGTACTCATAAAAAAAGCCTCCCGTGAAGGAGGCTTTTCAATAACCGTTCTATAAGCCGGATTCTGTATCCCGATACATCGAGACCTTCATCATTTGTCTGGGCCAGCCGTCACCGGATGGCTCAAGCAACCTACCCACTGGCACGGACGGGTCGTCCTTAGCGCCAGCCTATTTGGTCTTACAGCCCCTGAGGTTTACCTGGCTGCCGACATCACTGCCAACACCGGTGAGCTCTTACCTCACCCTTTCACCCTTACCTCCTTTCGCCTAAGCGAACGATCGGCGGTCTACTCTCTGCTGCACATGCTGTCACCTCCGAAAAGGCGCCTTCCCGTTAGGAAGCAGGGTACCCTATGCTGTCCGGACTTTCCTCACCAAGCAAGCTTGGAGCGATGAAGCGAACGGTTTTTATCATTATTCATGAGTCAATATTCATGAGGTCATTTGTCGCCTAGCAAGTTATTCTAAACGCTACTCAGAAGATTTATGTGACATTAGATTTTGGACAAAAATAACGAATACTCAATCAACCATAACTATTTCTTATAAAAATTGAACTCCCACACAATATTTTCGTAATATTGAGATATCTACTCTGTATTACACCATGAAACAACTATACATTTTTATCCTTGCTGTTACACTTTCTTTAGGAAGCGCCTTCGCTGGAGGTGATTTTCTATCAAGCGATAGTGGAAGTCTTATTGGCGATCCATTTGTTGCTGAGTTACGTGTATGGCCAAATCCTAGCCCAAGCGGTAATTTCCAGGCAAGCTTTTCACTTATTGAAGCTGAGCAACCTGTTCGCGTTCGTGTGTATAGCCTTATCGGTCGTATGGTATTTGATCGTGAGTTAAAAAGCAATAATGGCACAATCGAACTTGATTTTTCTGTTAAAGATTATCCTCGTGGTATCTACATGCTTGAAATCTCTCGTGGTAAGCAACGCATTACCCGCAGACTTTCTTTCTTGTAGGCCCTGAACATATAAAATTTAAAAGCCCTTGCTGAGTTTTCAGCAAGGGCTTTTTCTTTGCTCCAGGCCATAAATGGCCTGGCAATAGTGATAGATATTAGGCGCTAAAGCTTCATGAAATGTTTAATGATATTCATACTTTCCATTCTGAAATCTACCCGTCTCAACCTTGCCGGTAGATTTGATGCGGCGCTCAATAGCGGCGGGAGTGCCGCGCCAGTAGCCGCTGAAATCATTTCCGAAGCGGTCTACATACGTTCCATCACCTTCTATTTTTCCTTGCTTCCAAATTCCTCTAAATCTGCTTCCGTCGGGCCACTTCATGGTACCAGGTTTTCCGTCAGGCATGTCATTGCTCCAGGCACCCTCATAGATGCGACCATCAGCATAGCTGAACTTACCCGTTCCCTGCCGAAGGCTGTTACGCCAGGCACCCGAGTATGAAGCACCAGAAGCCCAACCTGCGCCTTTTACTATATCTGATACATTTCTTCCTGCTTTGAGTGTGCCAAATCCGTGGAACTTTCCTCCCCGCCAATTGCCGGAATAGCGAGTTCCATCTGCCCAACGCGCAGAGCCTTCCCCTGTTAATGCACCATTCTTCCAGATACCCGAAAACTCCGTACCATTTGCCAGTCTCCTAATCCCGCTTTTTTGCTCATTATTATCAAACTCACCCACAAACTCGCCCCCATCAGGATAGGTCAATGTGCCTTGCCCTTCCATGTGACCTGCCCGCCAGGAACCTTCATATACTCTGCCAGTTGTGAAAACCGCCTTGCCTACCCCATCGGGTACGCCGGCATTCAGTGCGCCTTCATAGCGGACGGTATCCCCAGAGGAAATCACAGCCTGCTCAAGTGCTCCATAATCGAGGAGATTCTGGCGCTCAAGCGCCTTGGCGCGAAATGCTCCTTCAGGATATTTATCTAGAAAGGCATCATACGATTGCCAGGTATCGAGATTGATAGCGCGATTGTACGCGTCTTCCTCCGCCTGCCCTTCCAACATCGGAGGCACTTTCCACAAAGCAAATGCTGTAGATGCCAGCACGAGAATCAATAGCCCCACGAGGAGCATTCGCTTATTGCGGCGCGCATTGCGCATGAGCTTCAGCGCGTTGTCAAAATCGGCTTTATGTGCATAGCCACTTCGGAATTTTTCGATGGCGGCTGCATGTTTTTTCTTTTTACCAAAAACTAACAACGCCTCCTCAATATGAGCATTACGCTTTTCAGCAAGCATATTGACCCTTTCCTGATCAATAGCAATATCAGTTGCCGAGTTGGACGCTTTCAATAATTGATAGCGGCTTTTGAGCGGGACATAATCCTCTGCCCAGACACGCTCCATCGCTATTTTGAGAGCTTGGCGGTGAGTCTCCAGGGCCTGATCTCTATGCTTATAGTTTGATAAGGCGGCTTGCAAAAGTGCCTCTGCCTCTTCAATAATAGGCTTTGCTTGCGCATTTTGATCATAATCGAACACCTGCAATAAAGCCTCAGCACTTTCTAGTTTTTCTAATAAATGCTGATAATCGTCCTGGGCGATATTATGCTTATTTGTCGCAAGGGAATGACGAAAAACGCGCCAGGCTTCTTTATTCTCTACATAATGAGTCTGATATCGTTCCAGATTTTCCTCATAAAGCACATCCAACTCATTCAGCACATCATGACGTACAGCAAGGTCTACATAAGCGCCATGCTCACGTAAAGCTTGTGCCTGTTTAAGAAGCGTTTCAAAACGTTCTTTAACATGCGCATCCCTCAGTGTATTACTATCAAATGGTTGTGCTGGTCGTGTCACCTTCTCGTCGTTCTTTCAACATGCGATACAAGGTCGATTGCCCGATATCGAGTTTTTCTGAAACAAGTTTGATATTATTATCATAACGATCAAGGTAATGATCGATAATACGCATCGTGTATTCGCGCATGGTCAACTCTTCGGTGACAAGATCAGGCAGCATGTCTACTGTTCCAAATGAGATACAATCTTCGTCAATCTGGTCAGTATTTGTCATTACAGCAGCGAGTTCAACTACCGCCTTTAGCTCGCGTACGTTTCCTGGATATGGATACGCCATCAGCTTTCGCTGGGCTTCCTGAGTGAAAGAATTTACTTCCAGCCCGTTATCATTCACGAAGCTTTCAAGAAAATGCTTTGCTAGAATAACGATATCCTTACCACGGTCCCGCAAGGGCGGAAGTTCGATCGGCAATCCAAATAGTCGATAATAAAGGTCTTCCCGGAAGCGGCCTTCTTTGACTTCTTCACGCAGATTTCGGTGGGTAGCTACGATGATTCGACTATCGATTTTGATGGGCTTATTCGAGCCTACTCGCACGATTTCTTTTTCCTGTAATGCACGCAAAAGCTTCACCTGCATACTAAGATCCATTTCGCCTATTTCATCTAAAAAAAGCGTCCCTCCGCTCGCCTCTTCGAACTTACCGATACGGCGATAGTCGGCACTTGTAAAGGCTCCTTTTTCGTGACCAAATAATTCGCTTTCCATCAATTCGGAAGGAATAGCAGCTACGTTTAAGGCAACAAATGGCTGATCTTTCCGGCTTGAATTAAAGTGTATTGCCTTGGCTACCAGCTCTTTACCTGTTCCTGTCTCACCAAACACGGAAACCGTAATATTGGTCTTGACTGTTTTTTCGATCAGGGAAAAAACACGCTGGATCGCTGGACTTTGTCCGATGATTGCGGTGTCGAGTGTGTACTTCTTTCCGACTTCTTTGCGGAGATGCTTGACCTCTTTTTTGAGTGAAGCCTGCTGCTTGGCATTACGAACGACGGCGCGCAAGCGCTCCTCATTGTCGCGCGACTTGACGATATAATCGAATGCGCCTTCACGTACAAGTTCTACAGCGGTTTCAATATTTTCCTGCTCTGATATAATGACGACATCAACATCAGGGTAACGCTCTTTGATGGCCTTAAGGGCCTCCAAGCCTGTCATATCCGGAAGCTTATAGTCCAGTGTGATCAGATCAGGTTTTTCATGCAAACTCTCGATGCATGCAGAAGCGGTTTCGAAGCTTTTTACAACATGCTCCGGGTCCATTTCTAGTTGATAGACAATCAGTTCCCTGAAGAAGGGATCATCTTCAACTGCAAAAATTTTAAAACTTGTATCATTCATATGCCGCTTACAAATTCCGAAAAGGGATTGGTTTGGGCAAAAAAATCATATAATAATGATTATCACGGCTGGTTTTGTATCAGTTGCGAACCTCTGCCATCGCTATAATCATTGTGGTAAATGCGGTTGGAACCTGACAGAGGTGGCAGCAACCCAATTGTGATAATGCTTCATAAGCTGGACTCACCTACAATTTGACTAATTTCTTTCTCAGTCTCACTTCCCCTTGCTGAATCGAAAGCAAGTATAAGCCAGCTGGTAACTGCTCAATATTAAACTCATGATGCCCTGTAGCATCTTCTAGCACCATTTTTCCTTGCTTATCAAAAAGGCGAATCGTTCCGCCATTAAGTCCTTCTATTTTGAAACGGCTCTGAACTGGATTTGGGGAAAAAGTGATTTTAGCTTCTAAAATTTCATCGGTACCTACTGTCTGGCATTGAGCTTGGACATCGGGGATATCCTTGCAGGCACCGCTGTTAGAGGAAATTGAAACGGAGATATCCGGTTTTTGCAAACCTTCACATACCATCCGAATGGCACACTCTTCCAATTTAATATTTTGACTGATGACGATTCTTGACAAATCACTGGATTGTACATTTTTAAGATCATCAAGATTCGTCAATTCAAAATTACCTTGTATCCAAAGTGACTCTCCCAAGTATTGAAGTTTATCAAGACCTGTAAAGGACTCTAGGCCCGGATTTGAACTAAAAAGTATTCCGTTACTGATGGAATCCAGACCTGATAGTCCCACACAATTTCTGAGTGCAGCCCCATTGTTTCTCACACTAAACGGCCCTCCGATCGATTTCAAGTTTTCTAAACCTTGAAAATTTTCAAGGTTTATATTTGAAACGAAACCAAGCCCCCCCACTATGCGACTAAGAGAGCTTAGGCCTTTAAGGTTTTTGATTAATGGACTGCTATAGATATTAAGGCTTCCTCCCAACGTTTTCAGGCTCTCCAGCCCTTCCATAGACTCCAGGAGGATATTATTATTAACCAACAACTCTTCATCAACATAATCTAGGGATGAAAGACCTTTGAAGTCTACGAGCTTGAAATTATTAGAAACAGTAAGTCTTCCGCCAATATAATTCAGTTTTTCAAGGCCATTGAAGGTCTCCAAATGTAGATTTCCGTTTATGAGCACATCATCTTCAACAGCAGTAAGCTTATCAAGTCCGCCAAAATTCCTGATACTGTCATTCTGCAAAACCTGAAGAATCCCGCCCACTTTAGTCAGATTGTCAAGCCCTTTAAAGTTTTTTAATAATGGGTTTCTAAGAATTTTGAGGTTACCTGACAGTTGCTCGATAAACTCAAGTCCTTCCAGAGAGGGAAGAGAAGGATTTCCTGCCAATTCTACATTTCCTGATATTTCCTTGAGGGAATCAATGCCATTAAAGCTGCTGATTGTTTGATTATTGTTTACAATTAAACCGCTTTTAATACTGTATAATGATGAAAGGCCTGTCAAATTTTCAATTTCATTATTCCAGTATATTTCTACTATTCCCCATACTATTTTCAGTTTTTCAAGTCCAACCAAATTTTTGAGCTGATGATTTTGGACGATTCTCAGGCTGTTCCCTATTGTAGTAACATTGTGCAAACCATAAAGGCTTTTTAGCGAATCATTTCCAGCTATATGGATGCTGGAATTCACTTGTGTGATGGAGGAAAGCGGACTTAAGTCTTGTATATCACCAGGGGTTCGATCTGCAATGTATAGTACACCAGAAATTGTGGTACAACCCGGGAAACGAGAAGGGAATGAATCAATATCCGCTTGTGAGTAGAAGCTTATGCCTCCAGCGGGACAAGTTTGAGCGCAAGCAAAGGAGCTCGCGAGCCCCAAAATGCAAATAAGAATAAGGGTATAGCGATTTTTCATAACCGTGTTAATGTAAAAAGAAAGATACTCAAAAAAGCGTATTGACAAAAGTCATTTAACCTCTCTAAAGACTTTTCGTATGTTTGTTGACCAGTCGGTCAGTCAATAATAAATATGTCTCCAAGAACATCAACTCAATTTGAAGAAATGCGTGAACAAAGTCGCAATGCGATTTTGGAAGCGGCCTTGAAGCTTTTTGCAGAAAAGGGCTATCATAAAGCGAGCATTGCCCAAATCGCTAACGAAGCTGGCGTATCAAAAGGCTTGATTTACAATTATTTCGAAAAAAAGGACGACCTATTGATGGGGATGATTGAGCGGGAGATGAAGGTTGGAGAGTCAATGATCGCCGAAATGATGGCGATAGAATCTCCCCTTGACCAATTCCGATTTGTCATTACACAAGCCTTTAAACAAATAAAGGACAACGCAGAACATAACAAGCTCCTGATCGGACTTTCGCTCCATATCGATGAGTTTCCCTTTTTGAAAGACATTATCATTGGCAAATATGAAGGGTCGATGCCCTTTTTTGTGCCTCTTCTAAAAGCTGCAGGAGTCAAAAATCCTGAAGCGGAAACCCGCATGCTGGCAGCGCTCCTTGATGGAATTGCACTGCAATATCATACACTAGGCGACTCTTTCCCTATCGCTCAGGTTGAACAAGACCTACTAACCAAGTATGGTCTTAACCAATAAGTCATCTACTCACATTTTCAAATACAAATCCGCCCTATATCATGAAACGAATCTCCCTTATCATCATCAGTCTTATGCTTATGGCATCGGCTGGTTTTGCGCAAACAGCCAGTGAAGTTGTTCGCCAAATGGAAGAGAAAGCCCGAGGCATAAAAAGTCTTCAGGCCGAAATGACCATGACCATCGTCCGACCGAAATGGACACGCGAAATCTCTATGAAGATGTGGTCAAAAGGTCAGGACTATTCCATGATCTATATTACAGGACCCCAGCGTGAAAAAGGAACTGCAAACCTAAAGCGTGGAAAAGAGGTGTGGACCTGGATTCCAAGAATTGAAAAGACCACTAAGCTTCCGCCTTCGATGATGGCGCAGTCATGGATGGGTTCAGACTTCACGAATGATGACCTCGTACGCGAGTTTTCGCTTTCAGAAGACTACACTCATGCTTTCATAGGAGACTCTACGATCGAAGACCGCCTTTGCTGGAAAATCGCCCTTGCGCCTAAAGAAGACGCTGCTGTCGTGTGGGGTAAGGTCGTCCTATACGTTTCACAAAAAGACAAGCTTCAATTACGTGCTGAGTACTACGGCGAAGATGATTATCTCATCAACGTGATGAAAAGCAGCGAAATCAAAAACATGGGAGGCCGCACCTTGCCTACCCGTATGGAAATGCTTCCAATAGAAGATCCCGGCAACAAGACCATTATGACCTACAAGTCTCTCGTTTTTGACAAGCCTATCGATGATAGCTTTTTTACTTTGGGAAATTTGAAAAGAGTGAAATAGCCTGCTGGCTGCTGGCTGCTAAAGTATGTTTTTCTAATTAAAAAGATTGATATGAAATGAGGAATTTTCAAAACTTAAGAGTCTGGCAAGATTCAATGGAGCTTGTAAAAGAGGTGTATGCTTTTGCTAAGCAATTACCTCCTGAAGAAAAATTTGGACTAAAAAGTCAAATGTGTAGAGCTGCTGTTTCTATCCCTTCTAACATAGCTGAGGGGTCGGCTAAAAATAGCGATGCACATTTGAGAACATATCTCGAAACGAGCCTAGGATCAGCCTTTGAGTTAGAAACTCAGCTTCTTATCTCAGAAAGACTAGGTATGGCTACAAAAGAAAGTACAGATAAGATCATCGCAGAAACAAGAGTCGTTCAGCGCCAAACTCAAGCATTTATTAATACGCTTCAAAAATCCAAATAGCTCCTTTCAATTTTGCTAGAGGCCAGAAGCTAGCAGCCAGAAGCCTTACCAATACGATGTTAGTAAAAATTGCATTTCGAAACCTTTGGCGCAATCGCGCAAGGACCTTTATCACCGCAACGGTTATCGCCATTGCAGTGTTGATCTCCATCTTTTCTCGTTCGCTGAATGAAGGCATGTATGGATCGATGATCGACAATGTCGTGGGGACATATACTGGATATGTGCAGGTTCACCAGAATGGATACTGGGACGATCAATCGATGGACAACGCCTTTGTTCCTGACAAAGAGATGGTCAACGTCGTAACCGAAGATCCAGCCATCGTGGCGCATGCGCCTCGGATTGAGGGCTTTGGCCTCGCTTCGTATGGCAACATCTCCAAAGGCGCTGCGGTTATCGGCATCGACCCGGAGTTGGAAAACAACCTGACAGGACTCAAAAACCAATTGAAGCAAGGGCGCTTTATTAAAAAGGGAGAAAGCGCGATTATGCTCAGCACAGGCCTTGCCAAAAGGCTCAAAATCCAACTTGGTGACACTGTTGTTTTGCTGGGGCAAGGCTACCATGGCATTTCCGCTGCGGGGGTTTATCCAGTCGTGGGGCTTCTGAAATTCGGCTCTACCCAACTCAACGATCGCATGAGCTACCTTCCGCTTGAAGCGGCGCAAGAGTTCTTTGGTGCGCCAGAGATGCTTACAGCGATGGCACTCAATCTGGAGCTCGGGCAGGACGCCGAAGCAGTGGCGACACGATTACAAAGTAAAGTCGATACGGCCGCATACGAAGTGATGGGCTGGGGCAAATTGATTCCAGAACTTAAACAACAAATAGATGGCGATCGAGCAGGAGGTATCATCTTCATGGTGATTCTTTACTTGATCATTAGCTTTATCATATTCGGTACCGTCCTTATGATGGTTGCAGAACGCAGCTATGAGTTTGGGGTGATCAATGCTGTAGGAATGAGTCGCTGGAAAATGGCGCGCATGCTCATCATCGAGCTATTTATGCTGACTGTACTTGGTATTCTCCTGGGCTACCTGATTTCGTATCCATTGATGAGCTACTTCAGCCATAACCCGATTTACATGGGTGATGAACTAGCTGAAGCCTATGCCGAATTCGGCATGGAAGCCTATCTACCAGCTGTGGTTGATCCAGCCATTTTCTTAAATCAGGCAATTGCCGTAGGCATTTTTGTAGCGATCATTTCTATCTATCCCATTTATAAAATGAGGAAGCTCAAGCCTGTAAGCGCTATGCGCGGTCGTTGATTAGCTGATTTGATGATGGATAATTTGATAATTAAAGAC
>JBGCFB010000035.1:0-10832 GCA_045106685.1 Bacteroidia bacterium
TTTGCTATGCAATTTTTAATCACAGTTGCTGACGCTAGCCACTTTCAATATGCGACCGCTATTTGCAATCTGATGGCTGCAGCAGCCGAAGTCCGCGGTACCGGTATCGCTAAACGTAAGCCCGAGTACATTCGCGAAAAAATGGAAGAAGGAAAGGCGATTATCGCCCTTGACGGCGATGCCGTCATTGGCTTTTGCTATATCGAAAGCTGGGAAGGCCAGAAGTATGTCGCTAATTCAGGACTCATCACCCATCCCGATTACCGGAAAATGGGCCTGGCAAAGGCCATCAAGTCGGCAACCTTTGAACTTTCAAAAAAGAAATTCCCCAACTCCCTCCTGTTCGGAATTACGACCAGCATGGCGGTGATGAAAATCAATTCCGATCTAGGCTATCAGCCTGTGACTTTTGCTAACCTGACGCAGGACCAGAAATTCTGGGATGGGTGTCGGACCTGTCCCAATTATGACATTTTGGAACGAACCAATAAAAGCATGTGTCTCTGTACCGGAATGGTATGTGATTTATCTAAGTAAAACTCAACAAAGTCAGCAATCATGAAAAATAATAGAGTAGTACTCGCCTTCAGTGGAGGCCTCGACACGACCTACTGTGTCAAGTACCTGAAACATGAGAAAAACCTGGAGGTGCATGCTGCCATCGTCAATACAGGAGGCTTTTCTGAGCAAGAGCTTGCCGATATTGAAACAAAGGCTATCAACCTCGGAGTAGCAAGCTATGTTGCCTTGGAAGAGACGCAGACCTATTACGATACGATCATTAAGTATTTGATTTTTGGGAATGTCTTGAAAAATAATACTTACCCGCTTTCGGTGAGTGCTGAACGCATGTGTCAGGCTATGGCATTGGCACAATATGCCAAGTCTATCGGGGCGGATGCGATTGCTCACGGGAGCACTGGTGCTGGTAATGACCAGGTTCGATTTGACTTGACCTTTCAGCTTATTGCACCCGATATTGAGATTCTTACGCCTATTCGCGATCAGAAACTTTCGCGCAAGGAAGAGATCGAATACCTGGCGAAACATGGAGTCGATATTGATTGGAAAAAGGCGCAGTACTCGGTTAACAAAGGATTGTGGGGAACGAGTGTAGGAGGCGCAGAAACCTTGACTTCGCACAAATCGCTGCCCGAAGAGGCCTTTCCAAGCCAGCTTGTTAAGGAAGGATCAGAAAGCTTGGAGATCGAATTTGAGCAGGGTGAAATATGCGCGGTAAACGGCGAAAAAATGGGGCCTGTAAAGGGAATCCAAACCATTGAAGAAATCGCTAACAAATATGCCATAGGACGTGATGTGCATGTCGGTGATACCATTATCGGTATCAAAGGTAGAGTCGGGTTTGAAGCTGCCGCCGCCAGCATCATTATCAAAGCGCACCACACGCTTGAGAAACACACCCTCTCTAAATGGCAGCTTCATTGGAAAGAACAGCTGGCAAACTGGTACGGAATGTTTATTCATGAAGCCCAATACGCCGATCCCGTCATGCGCAATATTGAGACTTTTTTGGAGTCGACTCAAAGCAATGTGACAGGTGCGGTGACGGTCGATTTGCATCCGTATCGCTTTGCTATTCAGGGGATTACTTCAAAGCATGATTTGATGACATCTGACTTTGGTGAATATGGAGAAATCAACAAAAACTGGAGTGGAGAAGATGTGAAAGGCTTCACGAAGATTCTCGCCAACTCGATGCGAATATTTAACCATGTACACAAACAGCCATGATACAAGTAGGAATTGTCGGAAGCGGCGGTTACGTTGCAGGGGAATTAATCCGCTGTTTGCTTCACCACCCCAATGTCCAGATTGATTTTGCCTTTAGCCATTCGCAAGCGGGTAAAGCTGTTTCTGAAATCCATGAGGATCTTTATACGTTTCCTGAATTGCGCTTTAGCGGTAGGTTAAATCCTCACGTAGATGTGCTTTTTTTATGTTTGGGTCATGGAAATTCGTGCAAGTTTTTATCTGAAAACACTTTCTCTGAACAAACCGTCATTATTGACCTTAGTAATGATTTTCGGTTAGAAGAAGACGCACTTTTTCAAGATAAAGCATTCGTCTATGGACTTGTCGAAGCTCGAAAAGCAGGCATCAAAGATGCCATGGCCATCGCAAATCCGGGCTGTTTTGCTACTGCCATTCAGCTGGGAATTTTGCCCCTGGCGCAAGCAGGTTTGTTACAGACTGATGTGCATGTACATGCGCTCACAGGTTCAACTGGAGCAGGACAGTCCTTGACGAAAACGTCTCATTTCAGTTGGCGAAATAACAATGTCTCGGTCTATAAGGCATTTCGGCATCAGCACTTGGGAGAGATTGAAGAAACGGTGCGCTCGTACCAAAAAGGCTTTCGAAATAGGATCAATTTTTTGCCGATCCGAGGCGACTTTGCGCGTGGAATTTTTGCAACGATTTATACGCAATCCGATCTGTCCGAACAGGAGTTACGGCATCTTTATCAGGACTTTTACAAAGACGCTCCTTTCACATTTGTAACAGATAAGACCGTGAATATCAAGCAGGTAGTGAACACGAATAACTGTCTGCTGCAGGTTCAAAAAATTGATGATAAGGTGCTCATTACTTCGGCAATTGACAACTTATTGAAAGGGGCTGCTGGTCAGGCGATTCAGAATATGAACCTTATCCTAGGACTGAAAGAGACGACGGGGCTTCATTTTAAAGCCAGCTATTTCTAACAACAATGAACCTATTCAACGTTTATCCCCGGTTTGATATCGCCCTCACCAGAGGCGAAGGAGTGTATGTCTACGATGAGCAAAATCGGCGCTATCTCGATTTGTATGGTGGGCATGGCGTGATCTCGATTGGGCATGCTCATCCTGCTTATACCCAGAGGTTGAAGCAGCAAATTGACCGGCTTGGCTTTTACTCAAATTCTATCCGAATGCCGATTCAGGATGAACTGGCTCAGAAGCTAACCCACCAAAGCGGCTACACTGACTACCGCGTTTTTCTCTGTAATAGTGGAGCGGAAGCAAATGAAAATGCAATCAAGCTTGCCTCTTTTCATACAGGAAGAAAAAAGATCATTGCCTTTAAGGGGAGCTTTCATGGAAGGACTGCGGCAGCGCTGAATGTCACAGACAACCCTCGCTTGTCAGCGCCTCTCAATGTCGATAACTTCCCTGTCGAGTTTGTGGAATTGAATAATCAAGGACAGTTGCTCGACGCTTTTTCAGGGGAGGAAGTCTGCGCGGTAATCGTCGAAGGTATCCAGGGAGTGGGAGGCTTGGATATGCCTTCTGAGGATTTTCTTGCTGTAATAAAAGCGACCTGTGAGCAATATGGAGCGCTTCTGATTATGGATGAAATCCAAAGCGGTTTTGGCCGCTCAGGCCGCTTCTTCGCACATCAGCATGCCCATATTCAGGCAGATATTATCACGATGGCCAAAGGAATGGGCAACGGGTTTCCGGTCGGTGGCCTGCTGATCCACCCTCAGATAGAGGCCTCCTTTGGGATGTTGGGAACCACCTTTGGCGGGAATCATCTCGCCTGTGCGGCTTCGCTCGCTGTTTTGGAAACAATAGAACAGGAAGATTTGATGCAAAATGCCGAACAGCTTTCAGAATATCTGACCAATGAGCTGCAAGCTATTTCTGCGATCAAAAAAGTGAAAGGAAGAGGGCTGATGCTAGGAGTAGAACTAGACTTTCCGATCAAGGAATTGCGCAAGCAGCTTTTGCATGAACACCAGATATTCACAGGTTCTTCCGCTAATCCCCATGTCTTGCGCATTTTGCCTCCATTAGGAATTACCAAGGCGCAAATCCAGCCATTTGTCACCACCCTGAAAACGATGTTATCATGAACAAATTCACTTCAATCAAGGATGTCTCTGACGTAGGCTCATTACTCTCACTCGCCCAATCGGTAAAGCAAAACCCTTTTGGACATCAGGCTTTGGGTAAGCAAAAAACCTTAGGGCTGCTGTTTTTCAATCCAAGCTTGCGCACGCGCCTTAGTACTCAAAAGGCGGCCATGAATCTAGGCATGAATGTCATGGTGATGAACCTTAACAGTGACGGCTGGAAAATAGAACTGGAAGACGGAACCGTCATGGACCAAGGTACGCAGGAACATATCAAAGAAGCCGCGGGCGTCATTTCGCAGTACTGCGATATCATCGGCATTCGGACCTTCGCCTCTCTGGAGGATCGCGAAGCTGACTACAATGAAGAAATCATGCAGAAGTTTATTGCGAATGCGACCGTGCCTGTTGTATCCTTGGAGAGTGCGACGCTTCATCCGCTTCAGTCGCTTGCTGATCTGCTCACGATTCATGAGCATAAGAGCAAGCCTAAGCCGAAGGTCGTGCTGACCTGGGCGCCTCATCCACGGGCATTGCCGCAGGCCGTCGCCAATTCTTTTGCAGAATGGATGCGTGAAGCTGAAGTCGAATTTGTCATTGCAAACCCTAAGAGTTTCGACTTGTCAACACGATTTACAGAGGGTGTGAATGTGTTCCATGATCAGGAGGAAGCCTTTAAGGGAGCGGACTTTATTTATGCTAAAAATTGGTCTTCTTTTCATGACTATGGAAAAATAGGGGAGGCGCATGCCGACTGGCTGGTGACGGCAGAAAAGATGGCGCTGACCAACGAGGGCAAGTTTATGCACTGCTTGCCGGTACGCCGAAATGTGGTCGTAAGCGACGCCGTAATCGAGGCTGAAAGCTCGCTGGTATTGCAGCAAGCAAATAATCGAACCTACGCAGCGCAAGCTGTTTTACATACCATGTTGTCCCATGAAAAATAAACTATCGGTCATCAAAATCGGGGGCAATATCATTGATGACGAACAAGCGCTACATGCCTGCTTGGTCGATTTTGCACACATGCCACATCCCAAAATCCTGGTTCATGGAGGAGGGAAGTTAGCGACCCGACTTGATGAAAAACTAGGAATCAAAACCGAGATGCATCATGGACGGAGAATCACTTCGGAAGAAAATCTGGAGACCGTCGTGATGGTATATGCCGGTCTTATTAATAAAAAAACAGTCAGCATCCTGCAAAGCCAGACCTGCAATGCAATAGGGCTTTCGGGTAGCGATGCGAATTGTATTCTGGCGACAAAGCGCCCTTCAAGCCCAGTCGATTTTGGCTGCGTGGGAGATGTGAAAGCGGTCAATGGCGATAGCATTAATCTGTTTTTGGACAATGGCATGACGCCTGTTTTTTGTGCGATTAGCCACGACGGAAATGGACATTTATTCAACACCAACGCAGACTCTGTAGCAGCAGAAATCGCGATTGCGATGAGCGAACAATATGATACGGAATTGATGTATTGTTTTGAAAAAAATGGCGTACTTTCAGATATTGATGATGATCAATCGGTGATTCAATCTATTGATAGTCAACGATATAGCAATTTGAGGGGAAAGGGTGTTATCCATGCAGGCATGCTTCCCAAAATGGAAAATAGCTTTCATGCTTTGCGCAATGGTGTAGCAAAAGTGGTGATTTGTCATGCTGACGCACTGCGCGATTCTGAGCGTATTCACACGACCTTAACCTTGTAAAATATGAAGATGGACCACCACGCCGCCGTTGCGCTGCTTAAGCAACTTATTCAGACGCAGTCCTTTTCTAAGGAAGAGGATAAAACAGCCGATATCATTGAAAATTGGCTGACAGATTTGAGTATCAAAACGAATCGCAGCCAACATAATGTCTGGGCGATCAATCAGTACTTTGACCCGGAAAAGCCGACCGTATTACTAAATTCTCATCATGATACTGTAAAGCCGAATAAGGCCTATACCAACGACCCTTTTGATCCAAAAGAAGTAGATGGGAAGCTGTACGGGCTTGGGAGTAATGACGCCGGAGGCTGCCTGGTGTCGCTTATGAGCTTGTTTGTGCATTTTTATGAGCAAAAAAATCTAACATATAATCTTGTATTTGCGGCGACGGCAGAAGAGGAAATCTCGGGTAAAAATGGAATTGCAAGCATCATCGATATGCTGCCTCCGATTGCTTTTGCAGTGGTGGGCGAGCCTACAGAAATGCACCTTGCGATAGCAGAAAAGGGCCTCATGGTGATCGACGGCTGCGCCGAAGGCGTATCAGGTCACGCCGCTCACGGCAATACCGTAAACGCGATCTACAAAGCGATGGAAGACATCAAGTGGATTCAGCAGTATGCGTTTCCGAATGTGTCTCCCACGCTGGGTGAAGTGAAGATGAGCGTCACGCAGATTCAGGCTGGCTCACAGCATAATGTGGTGCCTGCGACCTGCGACTTTGTTATCGATGTGCGGGTGAGTGATGCGTACCAAAACAAAGCGGTATTTGACATCATTGATCAAAACACGCAAAGCAAGCTCACTGCTCGTTCATTTCGCCTCAATTCTTCTTCCATACCCGAAGATCATCCCATCGTGCAGGCAGGTTTATCACTTGGGAGAAAGACCTATGGATCACCGACCATTTCTGATCAGGCGCTTTTATCATGTCCATCGTTGAAAATGGGCCCTGGAAAATCGGAGCGTTCGCATAGCGCGGATGAGTTTATCGAACTTGCCGAAATCGAGGAAGGGATTCGCTTATACATTGCGCTTTTTAGTCAGATACTTTAATGTCAAGTTGGCACCTCTACAAGCCTTATTTCAGGCTTTTGCTAGTAATATATACGGTGATGACCACGACTCAATGAGCACATACATATGTGCGTCACCCCGGACGAGGAAAATTGTGGTGCAATTTTTTGAGATCCGGGGTCTCCAGCCCCTGAGCTAAAAGATCAAGCCATTAATAAGCTTCGCTTTATTTCGCCAGAGGCCCCGGATATTTTTCTCTCTTCGTTCGAAAAATTCCGGGGCGACACATATTTTTTATGTTGATTTGAGTGAAGCATCGTTTTTTCATCTAATCACCAACCACACAACATGAAACTTTGGGACAAAGGATATACAACCGATAATCTCGTCGACCGATTTACAGTAGGAAAGGACCGGATCTTAGATTTAAAACTGGCCAAGCACGACGTCACGGGCAATGTCGCACATGCTAAAATGCTCCACGCTATCGATATCCTGTCAGCCGATGAGCTCGCCTCCATGCTGGATGGCCTTAGCCAGATTCAGGCTACTATCGATGACGGCAGTTTTGTGATTGAAGAAGAATTTGAAGATGTGCATAGCAAAATCGAATTCGAACTGGTAAAGCGAATAGGGGAGGCAGGGAAGAAAATTCACACCGCTCGCTCGCGCAATGATCAAGTATTGGTTGATCTGCATTTGTATGTAAAAGAAGAAATCCAAGCTGTCAAATCGCTCACCAAGACCTTGTTTGACACACTACTCTCTCTAAGCGAAAAGCACAAGGATGTGCTTATTCCAGGATACACGCATATGCAGGTTGCGATGCCTTCCTCATTTGGGCTATGGTTCTCGGCATACGCCGAGGCCTTGATCGATGATGTGATCCTCCTAAATGCGGCCTCCGCCATCAGCGACCAAAATCCGCTCGGCTCTGCGGCTGGCTACGGCTCCTCCTTCCCGATCGACCGCACGATGACCACCGAATTGATGGGCTTTGAAACGATGAAATACAACGTCGTTGCCGCGCAGATGAGTCGTGGAAAATTGGAGAAAACGGTTGCCTTTGCGCTCGCTTCTGTAGCGGGAACCTTGTCCAAGCTGTCATCGGACATCTGTTTATACATGAGTCAGAATTTCAACTTTTTAGGCTTTCCCAAAGAGCTTACTACCGGCTCCAGCATCATGCCTCACAAGCAAAATCCAGACGTATTTGAGTTGATGCGGGCAAAGTGTAATAAGATTCAGAACATGCCGGGAGAGATCATGATGATCACCAACAATCTCACGAGCGGTTACCATCGGGATTTTCAGCTATTGAAAGAGAATCTCATGGAAGGCATCGACACGATGAAGGACAACCTTGAGGTCTGCGATTTTATGCTCCAGCATGTGATCATCAAGGAACATATTCTCGACAACGACATCTACGATTATCTCTACAGTGTCGAAAATGTGAACAAGCTGGTACTGGAAGGAGCCACATTTCGGGATGCGTACCAAAAACTCGGCAAGGAGATTTTAGACGGAAATTTTGTCCCTCATAAAACAGTCGAACACACTCATGAAGGAAGCATCGGGAACTTGTGCCTGGATGAGATTAGGGCAAAATTTGAGAGATACTATAGCCTGTGATTTTTAGTTAAAAATCTCTTTTCTTCCCCAGACCCCAACCCAATAAAATCGTCAAGCCGGCTCCAAGCGGATTCAGCCACAAGTAGCTTAGAAAAGCTTTGCTCCCTTTCGGAATGGACCAGGCCAGTTGCCATTGCTCGTCGGGGTTTTGGTAGAGCATGCTGCACAGGATGACGAGGAGAATGCCACCGATAAGGCCGATAAGCGCGCTGGTGCCCGAAGCTCTTTTTACCCATAACAATGCAAAAACCCCCAGAAGCGGCCCATAGAAATAGCTTCCTACTTTGTTCACCAATTCCACAATCGACTCGGTTTCCCCAAAGGCGAGGGCTGAGCTTGTGGCTACCACACCCCAAAATGCCGTCGCGATACGCGCTGCTTTCAGGTCATGCTCTGGACTGCGATCACCTTTACGGATCATACAATACCAGTCCATCACACTACTTGCCGCGAGCGAATTGAGCAGGCTGTCCAGACTTGAAAGTGCCGCAGCAAATATCGCCGCGATAATCAGCCCCAATATGCCTGGCGGCATCTCGTGGAGCATGAAATACGGAAGTACAAAGTTTGTGTCATTGCGCTTGCGCTGGCTGAGCGCCTCCAGGCGATTAAGTTCTCCTTTGTGGATTTTGCGCAGCACCGTATCCTGATCTCGAAGCGCTGTCTTGTTGGAATTACTAGGTTGGGCGAGGTAAGCAAAGGCGGCATTTTTGCGTTCTGCGTGTGCCTCATTAAAGGCCTCGACTGGTGCTTCGGCAGGTATTGTTTCACCAAAATACTCCTGACTAAATGCCGGCGGAGAAGGAGTGAAGACATAAAAAACGTACAGCAAGGCTCCGATAAGCAGAATCATAAACTGCATGGGAACTTTTACAAAAGCAGGCAAAATCAGGGATAACTTCGCATGAGTAGCGTTTTTGGCAGTAAGGTAGCGCTGGACCTGAGCTTGATCTGTACCAAAATATGCGAGCATAAGGAAAGTGCCCGCCAGCATCCCGCTCCAAATGGAATATTTGTTTTGCAGGTCCCAGTTGATGTCGATTGTTTCGAGTTTGCCCAGCGCTCCGGCAACCTCAAGCGCCTCGCCCATTCCTACATTTTCCGGCAGTTTGTGCAAAATCCAGAACAGACAAAACGCCAACCCAAATAACATCAAACCCATCTGCTTGATGTCGGTGCGTATCACGCCGCCTATTCCTCCAAAGACGGTATAAACCGTTGCCACCAAACCGATGATCAGGATGGTGTAGGGCAGTGCAAGATTGAGGATAAAAGTCAGCACAATGGCTGGCGCCACAATGGCAAGCCCTGTAGCGAGGCCTCGCGAAAGCAGGAAAATAAAGCTGGCAGCAAGCCGCACCTTTAGACCAAATCGATCTTCAAGAAGCTGATAAGCTGTGTAGGCTTTGATTTTGTGATAAAGCGGCACCAGCGTCACTGCGAGGATGACCATGGCGATGGGCATGCCGAAGTAGAACTGCACGAAGCGCATATCGTGGAAGAATGCCTGACCAGTCGTGCCGATAAATGTCGCTGCCGATGCCTGAGTCGCCAGCACCGAAATGCCGATGCCCCACCAGGCCATATTGCGACCTGCGAGGAATTGGTCATCCACGCTTTTGGCGCCGCCGTGGCGGCGCATGCCGTCCCAGATCGTGTACGCCAAAAACAGGAGTAGTACCAGCCAATCCAACATACTCATGTAGGGCAAGGTACTCAGACTTGTTGATTTTTAGCAAGACCACTTCTCAAATTTCTATTCTCCAATCACTCATCTCCAATCCATCATGTGGCAGAATGTATTGGAGATTGCAGATACGTGATTCTAGATTTTAGAAATTGCAGGGAAAAGCCGTTTCACATTCTCGCCTGTAATGCGCGCGACTTCTTCATAACTGATGCCATGCAGTTCAGCTATTTTCTCACCGACGTAACGCGTGTAGCTACTTTCGTTTCGGCGTGGCTTGTCGCGGCGATGCGGCTCGGGCGGAAGGTATGGGCTGTCGGTTTCCAGCACGACGCGATCGAGTGGAAGCTCCGCCGCCATCGCCTGCACGTCTTTGCGATAGGTAACGATTCCGCCTATTCCGATATAAAAATCACCAAGCGCGATAATGCGTTTGGCCTGTTCGATGCTTCCATCAAAGCAGTGGAAAATACCTGAGAGCTTAGCGTCATTCCCTGCTTCGATTAAATCGGTCGTTTCGTCAATGGCGTCGCGGGCATGCAGGATGATCGGAAGCTCATAGTCCTTTGCCCACTGGACGTGCACGCGAAGCGCAGCTTGCTGGCGTTCGAGGCTAGTCTTGTCCCAATAGAGATCAAGGCCTGTTTCGCCGATGCCATAGTATGTATATGCGCCGCTGTCGAGGTGAGCTTTTATTTGTTCCAAAACAGGTTCGTAATCCTCCGGTACACTACACGGATGGAGACCCATCATCGGTTTGTAAAAGGAAGGATCGCGGTCGGTAAGCGCATGCATATCGACGGCTGTCTTGAGATCGACATTGGGGAGATATATAGCATCCAGCACTTCGCGGGCGCGCTGCTCCACAGCGTCGATATCCTCCCGAAAGTGCTTGAGATACAGATGTGAATG